>DAMDIS010000080.1:0-332 GCA_032100885.1 Proteiniclasticum sp. | reverse complement strand
AACGAAGGCGGAAAGCTTTCCGTTGAGACCAGAAGATGGGACGAAGCTGCCGAGAAGACAGTGCTCATGAGATCCAAGGAAATGGCCAACGACTACAGATATTTCCCCGAAGGAGATCTGGTTTCCCTAAGGATCAGCGATGAATGGATCGAAAGCATAAGAGCGGGCATAAAGGAGCTTCCCCATGAAAAGGAAGAGCGATTCGTAAGAGAATACGGCATTCCAAAGTATGATGCCATGGTTCTTACCCTTACTGAAGATATGGCTGACTTCTTCGACGAGACGGCGAAGATTTCAGGCGACGCCAAGGGTGCGTCCAACTGGCTCATGGG
>DAMDIS010000079.1:9397-12217 GCA_032100885.1 Proteiniclasticum sp. | reverse complement strand
AGCTTGGACTAGGTGGAGAAGTAATCTGCTACATTTGGTAGTCAATTGATTACTATCTTAATTAACAGGAGGTTAGATGAATGTCAAGAATTGGTAAAATGCCAATAGCAATTCCTGCCGGAGTAACCTTTAATGTAACACCAGAAAATGTTGTAACAGTAAAAGGACCTAAGGGCACACTGGAAAAAGCTATGCACAAGAATATCACAATAAACGTTGAAGACGGTCAGATCAATGTGACCAGACCAAACGACGAAAAAGAGAACAGAGCACTTCACGGACTCGTGAGATCTCTGGTAAACAATATGGTTATTGGAGTTTCCGAAGGATATCAGAAGACTCTTGAACTGGTTGGTGTTGGTTATAGAGCACAACTCCAGGGTAAGAAGCTTGTTATGAACCTAGGCTACTCACATCCGGTTGAATTTGATGCCATCGACGGTATCGATTTCGAAATCGTAAGCCCAACCAAGCTGATCGTAAGAGGTATCGACAAGGAACTTGTTGGTGATGTCTCAGCAGACATCAGAGCCTGGAGAAAGCCAGAGCCATACAAGGGCAAGGGTATCAAGTACGAAGGCGAAGTTATAAGACGTAAGGTTGGTAAGACTGGTAAGTAGAAATAAGAAAGGAGTGAAGCTTAATGTTTAAAAAGGAAGATAAGAGAGCGAATCGTGTAAGACGTCACGCCAGAGTTCGTAAGAAGATCAGCGGAACGACTGAAAGACCAAGACTTTCTGTTTACAGAAGTGAAAAGAATATATATGCTCAAATCATCGATGATGTTAACGGAGTAACACTTGTTTCTGCTTCATCAGTTGATAAGGATTTTGATGGAGTTGGAAGCAATAAGGACGCTGCCGTTAAGGTTGGAGTTCTAGTTGCAAAGAAGGCACTAGATAAGGGCATCAAGGCTGTAGTATTCGACAGAGGTGGATACATCTACCACGGAAGAATTGAAGCCCTAGCCCAAGCAGCAAGAGAAGCTGGACTAGAATTCTAAGAAGGAGGAAATAATAGTGAAGATAGATCCTAGCACACTAGACCTAAAAGAAAAAGTTGTTAATATAGGTAGAGTTACTAAAGTTGTTAAGGGTGGTAGAAATTTCAGATTCGCAGCTCTTGTAGTTGTTGGAGATGAAAACGGCCACGTTGGAGTTGGTATGGGTAAGTCCATCGAAATTCCTGAAGCGATCAGAAAAGGCGTCGAAGATGCCAAGAAGAACCTGGTTGCAGTTAAGATCGACGGAACCACTGTTCCTCATCAGATCGACGGTATTTTCGGTACAGGTCAGGTTGTAATCATGCCTGCTGCTGAAGGTACAGGAATCATCGCTGGTGGACCAGCCAGAGTAGTACTTGAGCTTGCAGGATTCAAAGATGTAAGAGCAAAGTCACTCGGATCAAACAACCCAAGCAACATGGTAAAAGCTACA
Organism: Proteiniclasticum sp.; assembly: GCA_032100885.1. GTDB lineage: Bacteria > Bacillota > Clostridia > Clostridiales > Clostridiaceae > Proteiniclasticum. The sequence continues at coordinate 10,781 of DAMDIS010000079.1, read as the reverse complement.
ATCAACGGACTTTCAAGCCTTAGAACAGCAGAAGAAATCGCTGCACTAAGAGGAAAGTCTGTAGAAGAAATAAGAGGATAGGAGGGGTTTAACTTGTCTAAAATTAAGGTAACACTTTTAAAGAGCTTAATTGGAAGAAAGAAGGACCATATCGCTACTGCCAATGCACTTGGACTGAAAAAGATTGGCAAAAGTATGGAACACAATGACACTCCTCAAATTAGAGGTATGGTTAAGAAGATCGAATATCTTCTGCAGATAGAAGAAGCGTAGAAGAAAGAGGAGGTGTAAAGAATATGAAACTTCATGAGTTAAAGCCAGTTGCTGGTAGCAGAAAGGCTCAAAAGAGAGTTGGTAGAGGTACCGGTTCAGGTCTGGGAAAGACTTCAGGTAAGGGACAAAAGGGACAGAATTCAAGATCCGGTGGTGGAACAAAGCCAGGATTTGAAGGTGGACAGATGCCACTTTACAGAAGACTTCCTAAGAGAGGTTTTACCAATATTTTTGCTAAACATATCGTAGAGGTTAACGTTGAAAGACTTAACATCTTCGAAGATGGCACAGTAGTTACAGAAGCACTGCTTAAGGAAAGAGGCGTTGTTTCCAAGATCCTTGACGGAGTCAAGATCCTTGGTAACGGAGAGCTGACAAAGTCCCTGACAGTTAAAGTTAGTAAATACTCAAAGTCAGCACAGGAAAAGATAGAGGCTGCCGGAGGAAAAGTTGAGGTGATGTAATGTTACAGACGTTGAAGAATGCTTGGAAACTACCAGATTTGAGAAAAAGAATACTCTTTACAGTATTTATCGTTTTCATATTCAGACTGGGAAACTTTATTGCTGTCCCGAACATCAACACGGACGCTTTACAAGATCTTGCAAATTCACAGACACTGGTCGGCTTTTATGATCTGATCTCAGGTGGAGCGTTTAGCAGCTTTAGCATATTTGCTATGGGTGTTACACCTTACATCAATGCATCGATCATCATGCAGCTGATGAATGTAATAATCCCCAAACTGGAACAACTTTCAAAAGAAGGACAAGAAGGAAGAGCCAAGATACAGAACTATACAAAGTATCTTGCAGTAGTCATTGGTATGGTCCAGGCTTACGGTACTTATGTACTGATCTATAATGCCGGTGCTGTAGAAAAGGATACACTTCTGAACACTGTCCTCATTGTCATGACACTGCTTGCAGCATCCATGTTCCTGATATGGCTGGGAGACAGAATTACGGAGAAGGGAATCGGTAACGGTGTATCTGTTCTGATTTTCATCAATATCGTATCACGTATCCCAATGATGGCTACTCAGGTAGGCGTCCTGTACTCAGGCGGATCTGTAGATATCGTCAGCTTAGTACTGTTTATACTTGCTATG
>DAMDIS010000079.1:549-9387 GCA_032100885.1 Proteiniclasticum sp. | reverse complement strand
GTTGGTACTGTTGCCTTCTCCCTCGGAGAAAGAAGGATACCAGTTCAGTATTCAGGAAGAGTATCTGGAGCAAAACAGATCAAAGGTCAGTCTTCACATATTCCTGTCAGCATCAGCTCAGCCTGCGTAATCGCAATCATCTTTGCAATGTCCGTCATGCAGTTTCCGGCAACACTGGCAGAGTTTTTCAGAAACTCCTCCGTGCTGACCTGGCTGACGACGAGTAACTGGAGCGTCTTCAAGGTGAATTCTATAGGATATGCAGTAATGTATGTAATCCTCGTCATCGCCTTTGCAGTGTTCTACACACAGATTACGATGAAACCGGAAGAAATGGCTGAAAATATGGCCAAATCCGGCGGATACGTTGCAGGAATAAGACCAGGCGTTGCGACAGCAAAATACCTGGAAAGAATCCTTACAAAAGTGGCCATAATCGGTGGTATTTTCGCAGCACTTATTGCAGTCTTCCCGATCATCCTTGAAGGATATACACCATTCAAAGGTCTTGCCTTTGGTGGTACCGTAATCTTCATCATGGCCGGTGTTGCACTGGATACAATGAGACAGCTGGAATCACAGCTTGTTATGAGACATTACAAGGGATTCCTGAAATAGTAAAATTATTTGGAGATGATACCGTTGAGAATTATTTTATTGGGTCCTCCTGGTGCCGGAAAAGGCACACAGGCACAGTCAATCAGCAACAAGTACGGCATCCCGCATATTTCGACTGGAGACATCTTCAGAAGAAACATCACGGAAGGCACTGAACTTGGCATACTGGCCAAAAGTTATATGGATAAGGGACTCCTCGTTCCAGACAATGTAACCATCAACCTGGTGAAAAGCAGACTGAAAGAACAAGACACCAAGAACGGATTTTTGCTTGACGGATTTCCAAGGACCATAAATCAGGCCGAAGTCTTGGAAGAGCTTTTGGCAGAAGAACATGAGGCCATTGAAGTGGCACTGCTCATAAAGGTTCCCAGAGAATTTATTATCAGGAGGATGACAGGCAGAAGGGTTTGCCCAAGCTGCGGCGCTTCCTATCATTTGGAGTTCAATCCACCGATGATCAGAAGTATCTGTGATGACTGCGGATCAAAACTGATTCAAAGAAAAGACGATACGAAAGAAACGGTGCAGGAAAGACTTGAGATCTATGATTTCCAGACTTCACCCCTTATTGAGTACTATGAAAAAAAAGGAATCCTTAAGGCAGTGGATGGAACAAAGGCGATTAATGAAGTCTTTGAGGAAATCATCGGAATATTAGGAGACGACAAATGATCATAATTAAAAACGAAAGGGAAATCCAGCTCATGAAGGCAGCCGGAAGGCTGGTCGGAGAAACCCTGAATCTTATGGAAAAAACTGTTAGACCAGGGATTTCGACATTGGCACTGGACAAAATCTGTGAAGAATTTATAATGAAACATGGAGCAATTCCATCTTTCAAGAATTACAACGGATTTCCAGGTTCCATATGTGCTTCTGTTAATGAGGTGGTTGTGCATGGTATACCCAGTAAGGATATTATCCTTAAAGAAGGGGACATCATAACCATAGACTGCGGTGCGCTGCTGAATGGATACCATGGTGATGCTGCCAGAACCTTTAAGGTCGGCAAAGTCAGTGAAGAAGCGGAGAGACTCATAAGAATTACTGAAGAGAGCTTTTTCAAAGGCGTAGAACAGGCACGAGTCGCCCAGAGACTGGGCGACATTTCAAGTGCCATACAGGAGCACTTAGAATCTAACGGTTTGAGTGTAGTTAGAGATTTCACCGGTCACGGTATCGGCAGAGACCTCCATGAAGGTCCAAGTATTCCTAACTATGGCGTAGCACATAAGGGTCCAAAGCTTAGGGCAGGTATGGCACTGGCCATCGAACCCATGGCAAATCTAGGTACTTATCATGTAAAAGTACTGGAAGACAACTGGACAGCTGTAACACGAGACGGTAAACTGTCTGCACAGTATGAGAACACGGTAATTATTACAGAGGATGGACCTGTGATCACGACACTTGTTTAAGATCGGAGCAGCTTTGCTTCGATGAGGCATACGTGCTTCAATGAAGTATTGGGGTTAATCTCTTCATAAACGGGAGTTGAGTAATTGGACAAAGATATGATCGGACTGATTGTAAAATCAAAAAAAGGCAGAGACAGCGGGAAGTACTACATCATTGAGCGGGTCATTGACCCCTATCATGTGGCTTTGATTGACGGAAAGAAGTTTGATTTTAAAAGACAGAAAAGAAAAAGCAAAAAACATCTTTGTATTATTACAAAAGCAGAGGATGAAATAATTCAGGGAATTATCCATCAAGAGGAACAATGCTTAAAAAATATATTCGAGCGTCTGACGCTTGAGGCAAAGGAGGTATGATTACCTTATGTCAAAAGAAGATGTTATAGAGATGCAGGGTGTGGTCAAAGAATCACTTCCCAACGCACAATTTGTGGTGGAACTGGAAAGCGGTCACGTCATAAATGCACATCTCTCAGGAAAGTTAAGAATGAACTTTATCAGAATTCTTCCGGGGGACAGAGTGACTCTTGAATTGAGTCCATACGACCTGTCAAAGGGACGTATAACCTGGAGAGCAAAGTAATTAAGGAGGGTTAGCGAGATGAAAGTTAGACCATCAGTTAAGCCTATTTGCGAAAAGTGCAAAGTCATAAAGAGAAAAGGTAGGGTTATGGTCATTTGTGAAAACCCTAAGCACAAGCAAAAGCAGGGCTAATAAGAAGAAAATTTTTCAAATTATACCAGGAGGTGTAGAGTTTAATGGCAAGAATATCAGGTGTTGACCTGCCAAAGGCAAAGAGAGTTGAAGTAGGTCTTACATACATTTATGGCATCGGTTTATCTACTGCAAAGAACATCCTCAAGGAAACAGGTGTCAACGGTGACATCAGAGTAAAGGATCTTTCAGAAGAAGACGTTAATGCAATCAGAGAGTACATCGTTAAGAATGTTAAGGTCGAAGGTGACCTTAGAAGAGAAATCGCTCTTAACATCAAGAGACTCGTTGAAATTGGATGCTACAGAGGAATCAGACACAGAAAGGGTCTTCCTGTAAGAGGACAAAAGACCAAGACTAACGCTAGAACAAGAAAGGGTCCTAAGAAGACCATAGCAAACAAGAAGAAGTAAGGAGGGAAGACAATGGCAGCAGCTAAGAATACAAAAAGAGTAGTAAGAAGAAGAAGAGAAAGAAAGAACATTGAACATGGACAAGCCCATATTCAGTCAACTTTCAACAATTCCATCATTACCATCACAGATGCAGCAGGTAACGCTCTTTCCTGGTCAAGCTCAGGATCATTAGGATTCAGAGGTTCAAGAAAGAGTACTCCATATGCTTCACAGATGGCGGCAGAAACTGCGGCTAAGGCTGCAATGGAGCACGGTTTAAAGAGTGTTGAAGTTTACGTTAAGGGACCTGGTTCAGGTAGAGAAGCAGCTATCAGATCACTGCAGGCTGCAGGACTTGAAGTTACACTGATCAAGGATGTCACACCAATCCCACATAACGGATGCAGACCTCCAAAGAGAAGAAGAGTATAATTTAAAGTTCTAAGTTACCTGGACGACAGATCTGGGACCTTAAGAATCAGTTGCCCTCGAGATTAGTTGCCAATATTCTTTAGGAGGGTTTAATAAATGTTTGAAATCGAAAAGCCAAAAATTCAGTGTGTAGAAACAAGCGAAGATGGAACCTATGGTAAGTTCGTAGTAGAACCACTAGAAAGAGGCTATGGAATTACTTTAGGTAATGCATTGAGAAGAATGCTTTTATCCTCACTTCCAGGTGTCGCACCGACATCAGTGAAAATTGATGGTGTGCTCCATGAGTTTTCAGTAGTCCCAGGCGTAAGAGAAGACGTAACAGAGCTTATTCTTAACCTTAAGGGATTATTCATCAAGATGAATGGAGAAGGTCCAAGAAAGATCTATATAGATGCCAAGGGACCTGGCGAAATCACAGATGGAGACATCAAGACCGATGGAGATGTGGAGATCATCAATAAGGATCTTTATATCGCCACACTTGAAGAGGATGCAAAGCTATATATTGAAATCAACGTGGACAGAGGAAGAGGCTACGTTTCTCAGATGAGAAACAAATCCGATGCACTTGCATTATCCACAATCCCAATGGATTCAATATATACCCCTGTGAAGAGAGTTAATTTCACAGTGGATAACACAAGAGTCGGTCAGGTCACAGACTATGACAAGTTGACTCTTGAGATATGGACCAATGGTACCATTTTGACAGAAGAGGCCATAAGTCTTGCTGCAAAAGTACTTATTGAGCACTTTAAGCTGTTCATGACACTGACCAATCATGCCAACGATGTTGAAGTGATGATTGAGAAGGAAGATGACAAGAAAGAAAAGGTTCTGGAGATGACTATCGAGGAACTCGATCTATCCGTCAGATCCTATAACTGCTTGAAGAGAGCAGGTATCAATACCGTTCATGAGCTAACAGAAAAGACCATGGATGATATGATGAAGGTAAGGAATTTAGGAAAGAAATCTCTTGAAGAAGTCGAGAGAAAGTTAAAGGACTTGGATTTATCCTTAAAGTCCACTGACGAGTAAAGGAGGTAAGTTAAATGGCTACATTAAGAAAGCTTGGTCGTCCAACCGACCAGAGAACTGCTATGCTTAGAAGTCTTGTTACAAACTTTCTAAAGCATGGTAGAATAGAGACTACATTCTACAGAGCTAAGGAAACTAAGAACATTGCGGAGAAGATGATCACTCTTGCTAAAAGAGGAGACCTTCATGCAAGAAGACAGGTACTAGCTTATGTACACGAAGAAGAGGTCGTAAAGAACCTGTTTGACAACATCGCACCTAAGTATGCTGAGAGAAACGGTGGTTACACCAGAATCTACAAGGCAGGCCCAAGAAGAGGCGACGGTGCCGAGAAGGCAATACTGGAACTAGTTTAATATTAAAGAGGAAGCTTGACTTCCCTTTTAAGTGAAGTAAGGGGATTAAGGAAACTTAGTCCCTTTTTTCCTTAATTATGATAAGATTACATTGATAAGTAGTAAAGTCATCAGGTGATATGTTTTTAGTGCTTATCTTAGGAGGATCAATATGGAACAGAATAAAAACCCGCATGATAAAGAAATGATCAGAGCAGTGGACCTCACCCATTATTATGATGACGGTCCTGAAGGCGAAAAGGAATACTCCCTGAATGGAATCAACATCACCGTTAAAGAAGGCGAATTTGTCGTTGTTCTTGGCCATAACGGTTCGGGAAAATCCACCTTCGCCAAACATATGAATGCACTCCTTCTGCCTACAGGAGGAAAGATCTACATCGATTCCATCGATGCCACTGATCAGGAGAATACCTGGGAAGTGAGAAAGAGAGCCGGAATGGTCTTTCAGAATCCGGACAACCAGATGGTTGCGACAGTAGTTGAAGAAGATGTGGCCTCCCCATCTTCTCTCTGGCGGACAGAAGCAGAGAGTCGCAATCGCGGGCATCATCGCCATGAGACCTAAGATCATCATACTCGATGAGCCTACGGCCATGCTTGACCCTTCGGGCAGAGCTGAGGTCATGAAGACCATTAAGGAACTGAACAGGGAATACAACATCACCATCGTCCATATCACCCATTTCATGGAAGAGGCTGTCCAGGGAGACAGAATTGTCGTCATGGAAGAAGGGAAGGTCATCATCGATGATACCCCTCAGAATGTTTTCAAGAATGTGGACCTTTTAAAATCCATTGGACTGGATGTTCCTCAGGTAACTGAGCTTGCCCATGAACTCATCAAAGATGGCGTTCACCTTGAAGAAGGAATACTGAATATCGAAGATATGGTGGAGGCAATATGTCAATTAAAATAGAGAATCTGACCCATGTATATATGCCTAAAACGCCTTTTGAGACCATCGCACTGGACAACATCAACCTGGAACTGGATGAAGGGAAATTCTATGCGCTGATCGGACATACCGGATCAGGCAAGTCTACGCTTATTCAGCACCTTAATGGTCTTCTTAAACCCACATCGGGAAAGATCATCGTGGACGATATCGATATTACAGACAAAAGTACGGTTATGAGTGAAATCAGAAAGAAAGTGGGTCTGGTTTTCCAGTATCCGGAATATCAGCTTTTTGAGGAAACCATAGAAAAGGATATCGCTTTTGGACCGAAGAATCTGGGTCTCACCGAAGAGGAAGTGCTGGTACGCGTGAAAAGAGCCATGCTTATGGTGGGACTTGACTATGAAAAGTACAAAGACCTTTCCCCATTCGAAATCTCAGGCGGGCAGAAGAGACGAGTAGCCATTGCAGGTGTAGTGGCCATGGAACCTAAAGTGCTCATTCTTGACGAGCCTATTGCAGGACTAGATCCAAGAGGCAGAGATGCCATTTTGAATCAGCTCAAGATGCTTCATGAGGAATATAAGCATACCGTCATCCTTGTTACCCACTCCATGGAAGATGTGGCGGAGATTGCAGAAGAAGTCATCGTCATGAGTGATGCGAAAGTCATCATGAAGGGTACCCCAAGAGAGGTCTTTACAAAGATCGAGATGCTGGAAGAGGTGGGCCTTGGTGCGCCTCAGATCACTTATCTCATGAGAGCGCTCAGAGAAAAGGGAATCCCTGTAAGAGAGGATATCTTCACCGTTCGGGAAGCGAAGGAAGAAATCGAGAAATATCTTGCCAAGGGAGGACAGAAGAATGATTAAGAATATCACCATCGGACAGTATATCCCTGGAGACTCCTTTATCCATAAACTGGACCCAAGGACAAAGATACTGGTTTCCATCCTGTTCATCGTCAATCTCTTCCTTGTGCAGAACTTTACAGCATACATTCTGATCCTCGGATTCATTCTCCTTATGGTCAGAGTGGCAAGGCTCTCACCCAAGTATCTGTATAAAGGTGTAAAGCCTGTGTTTGTTCTGATTCTGTTCACGGCATTCCTTAACATGTTCGTGACAAAAGGAACTGCAGACACTCTGGTTCTTGATTTCTGGATTTTCAGAATCTACAGGGAAGGTATCTATCAGGCTCTGTTTATGACGTTCCGTCTGGTGTTCCTCATCATGGGTACGTCTATCCTTACCCTGACCACATCGCCCATTGAGCTTACGGATGGTATTGAAAGCCTCCTGAAGCCCTTCAAGAAGATCGGCGTTCCTGCCCATGAGCTTGCTATGATGATGAGCATCGCATTAAGATTCATACCGACGCTTATGGATGAGACAGACAAGATCATGAAGGCGCAGATGGCAAGAGGAGCAGACTTTGATTCTCCGAACATCATCAAGAAAGCCAAAAGTCTCATACCGCTCCTTGTTCCGCTTTTCATCTCTTCCTTCAGAAGAGCAGAGGAGCTGGCCATGGCCATGGAAGCGAGAAGCTACAGAGGCGGAGAAGGCAGAACAAGAATGAAGCAGCTGAAGTACGAGAGACGGGACATTACGGCATTTCTCATCATATTCCTGCTCATTGCCCTGACCTTCAGTCTGAGATACACAAATATTTTCTAGAAGTTTAAAGAGAGACCATTTCCTCAGCGGAATGGTCTCTCATAGAATAAAAATGTATAAGGAGAGATTCCATGAATATACTGCTTTATCTTGAATATGACGGTACCCATTTTCATGGATATCAGCGGCAGAAAGAACAGAGGACAGTTCAGGGTGAGCTGGAAAGAGCACTTTCTCTTCTTCTTAAAGAAGAGATCTCGGTATCAGGTTCCTCAAGGACCGATGCGGGCGTCCATGCAAAATCCTATCCCGTAACTTTTGAAACGAAGAGCACCATACCTGCGGTTAAAATGGCGGTTGCCCTCAATCAGTATCTGCCGGAGGATCTTAAAGCTCAGAAATCACTAGAGGTTCCTGAAGGGTTCAATGCAAGGTTTCATGCCAGGGGTAAAACTTACGCCTACAGGTTCTTAAGAAGAAATCAGCCATCAGCGCTGTATCGGAATTACGCCTACCTTGTGAGAAGCGGTTTAGACTTAAAGCTCATGAAGGAAGCTGCGGAAGCTTTTATCGGCGTCCATGATTTCACGGGTTTCCACTCAGTAGGCAGCAGCGATCCGAATCCTGTGAAGGATATGAGAGAAATCCGAATATCTGAAGAAGGAGAGTTTCTCACCATTTATATTACTGCGTCGGGATTCCTCTACAATATGGCAAGAATCATTGCTGGAACACTACTTGATGCTGGAATGGGCAGAATCAGCGGGGATGATATCAGAAAGATTCTTGATACGAAAGAAAGAGGAAAGTCCATGGTTCTGCCACCCTGGGGGTTATATCTTGAAAAAGTGTATTATGACGAGAAGGATCAAAAGGGTGAGTAGATCCTGTGTATAGATTTCATATAGTGGGATAAAAATCATCACTTCTATAGAGAAAGAATGAATGATAGGCAATAACTTATAGGATTAAGGTGAATAGTAATTGCTTATGAGCAATTGTTTTGATATTCTATCAATAAAGCGAATTGTGCATGATATCTGATTGTGATCATGATTACTTTCATATACTGCATGCTGAAGTATTCGACAACAGGAGTTGGATCATGAATTATCTTATTCAGTTTCAGATCAATATCTTTGCGCTGTTCATTCTGCTCAGTCTGTATCTTTTTGTCGGACTGTCAAAAGTGGTGACCTTCAGCAGCAAGCTTTTACGCATCACGATTATTGCTACAGCGGTGTCCATTGTCATGGAGCCTCTTACCTGGATTTTTGACCGGATGCTGTTTAGCGGCGCATTTTTTCTTGAGTACAGCACAAATTTTGTGCTTTT
>DAMDIS010000079.1:0-448 GCA_032100885.1 Proteiniclasticum sp. | reverse complement strand
GATCCAGTGATCAACAGCTACAGCAGCGGTGATTTCAAAGATCTCCATTATCTTCTGCTTGCCGGATTATACATCTATATGCTGTATTTTATTGTCAGGAACAGGCGTCTGACGACAAAGACAGAATCAGGGATCTTCATTCTGTGTTTTATGGCGCCGATCATCGGAATGCTCGTGCAGCTTATTGATTCCAAACTTCATTTCTCCTGGACATCAATAGTCATTGGTCTTCTGATCATCTATATTTTCCTTGAGACAACCCCATCGGAAGAAGACTATCTGACCAAGCTCTATAACAGAAAGAACTATGAGAGTCAGCTGAATTATTTCACTCAGATCGGAAAGCCATTTGGCGTCGCATTATTTGATCTCAATGATTTCAAAGAAATCAATGACACGTATGGACACAGTAAAGGAGACGAGGTGCTCATCGCTTTCGGGCAGGCAC
>DAMDIS010000078.1:0-12334 GCA_032100885.1 Proteiniclasticum sp. | reverse complement strand
GATTTATACTCGAATATCATCAAGATAGAATCATCATCAATGAAACCTATGATGCACGGCTGAAAGAAGAAAGAGAAATGTTTTATGCCAATTCTGAACTGATAATAGGTTAAGTTCACAGGGCATTGAATGAAATGCGAAGAGGTGATAATTTGAGTGAAAATAAGATATATTCCATCAATGGTCCTGTAATTACGGTGAAAGAAACCAGAGATTTTGAAATGCTTGAAATGGTCTATGTAGGGCATAATCAGCTTCTTGGTGAGGTTATATCCATAAGCAAGGAATTTACAACAATTCAGGTTTATGAGAGCACAACCAGTCTTAAGCCGGATGAACCTGTATATCCTACAGGAACACCGATATCAGTTACACTTGGACCTGGTATTATAAAAAATATCTTTGATGGAATCGAAAGACCATTGAAAGACATTGCTGTCAAATCCGGAGCTTTTATCGAACCTGGAAGTAATGTCGAAGCTTTAGACAATAAAAAATTATGGGATGTCACGCTGAAGGTCAAAGTTGGTGATCAGCTTTTACCTGGACAGATATATGGGGTTGTTCCGGAAACTGAGCTGATCGAGCACAGACTGATGGTACCTCCAGCACTATCAGGGGAAGTTATCGAGACTGCTGTAAACGGTCAGTATACGATCAATGACTGCGTTGTGAAGATCAAAGATGAAAATGATGAAGTTCACGAACTAACACTGATCCAGAAATGGCCGATCAAAACCCCTAGACCCATCAAAAAAAGACTGCCGATATCTATTCCTCTTATTACAGGACAAAGAGTTATTGATACGCTGTTTCCAATAGCAAAAGGTGGAACAGCTGCAATACCTGGAGGTTTTGGAACAGGTAAGACTATGACCCAGCATCAGCTGGCGAAATGGTGTGATGCCGACATCATCGTTTATGTTGGATGCGGCGAACGTGGAAATGAAATGACACAGGTTCTTGAAGAATTTTCAGAGCTAATCGATCCGAAGTCCGGCAGACCTCTTCTTGAAAGAACAGTGCTGATTGCCAATACTTCCAATATGCCTGTTGCGGCTAGAGAAGCCAGTATCTATACAGGGGTAACTCTTGCTGAATACTACAGAGATATGGGATATCATGTGGCGATGATGGCTGACTCCACATCTAGATGGGCTGAAGCTCTGCGTGAAATCAGCGGAAGACTTGAAGAAATGCCGGCGGAAGAAGGTTTCCCTGCATATCTCCCAAGCAGAATTGCACAGTTTTACGAGAGAGCAGGCTATGTTGAGAATCTGAACTTCTCAGAAGGTTCGGTTTCCATCATTGGCGCAGTATCTCCACAGGGTGCAGACTTTTCTGAACCTGTAACACAGAACACAAAAAGATTTGTACGCTGCTTCTGGGCACTAGACAAGCAGCTTGCCTATATCAGACATTATTCCGCAATAAACTGGAATCAGTCTTATTCAGAATACATCGTTGATTTATCAAGATGGTTCAATAAAAATATAAGCCCTAGATTTTTACTGAACAGAAAAGAAATTACAACATTACTGGCTGAGGAAAATAAGCTTATGGAAATCGTAAAGCTTATTGGAAGTGATGTGCTTCCTGATGATCAGAAACTTGTCATTGAAACGGCAAAAGTGATCAGAGTAGGATTCCTGCAGCAGAATGCATTCCACAAAGATGACACATATGTACCTCTGGAAAAACAGATGAAGATGATGGATGTCATCCTTTATCTCAATAAGAAAGCCAGTGAATATCTGCTTTCAGGGAAATCATTGAACATGCTCATCGGTTCCGGAATATTTGAAAAGGTCACCAGAATGAAATATGATGTGCCTAATGATGATATTGGAAAGCTTGATGAATACTTCCGTCTGATTGAAAATGCAATAGCCAAGGTATATTAAACTGAAAGGAGGAAATCAGTTGAGCCTTCAATATTTAGGACTAAGTGAAATAAACGGGCCATTGGTCATTCTTGATAATGTTGAGAATGTGGGATATGAAGAAATGGTAGAAATCTCAATGGATGATGGCACGAACAAAATGGGACGTGTGGTTCAGATCGAAGGGAAGAGGGTTGTTGTACAGGTTTTCGAAGGTACAAACAGACTCTCCCTCAAAAATACAAAGACAAGATTTATAGGCAAGCCTATGGAAATCCCACTGTCGAAAGAACTGCTGGGAAGAATTTTTAACGGTTCCGGAAAGCCTATAGACGGTCTTGGAAAAGTGTTTGCGGATAAAATGGCAGATATAAACGGACTACCGCTTAATCCTGTTTCCAGAGTTTATCCAAGAAACTATATCAACACAGGGATATCAAGTATAGATGCGCTTACAACTCTGATCAGAGGTCAGAAACTTCCGATCTTCCCAGGATCAGGAATGCCGCACAACGAACTTGCTATACAGATCGTAAAACAGGCTAAAATCTCTGAGGGAGACGGAAAGAACTTTGCAGTTGTTTTTGCCGCAATGGGTGTCAAGAATGATGTAGCGGATTATTTCAAGAGATCTCTTGAAGAAGCCGGTGTAATGGAAAATGTTGTTATGTTCATCAACCTGTCAAATGATCCGATCATTGAGCGAACCATCGCTCCTCGATGTGCTTTGACAGTAGCGGAGTATCTTGCTTATGAACATGATATGCACATCCTCGTTATATTAACCGACATGACCTCATACTGCGAAGCTTTAAGAGAGTTTTCAAGCAGTAAAGGTGAAATTCCAGGAAGAAAGGGATATCCGGGATATTTGTATTCTGATCTATCTTCCTTATATGAAAGAGCAGGTATCATCGAAGGGGCAAAAGGTTCAGTAACCCAGATTCCAATTCTGACAATGCCAAACGATGACATCACTCATCCAATTCCGGACCTGACAGGATATATTACTGAAGGACAGATTGTTCTTGACAGAGAACTGCATCAGATGGGGATTTATCCACCTGTCGGAATACTTCCATCGCTATCAAGACTTATGAAGGATGGTATCGGTGACGGGTATACTCGCAGCGATCATTCCTCTGTAGCCAACCAGCTTTTTGCCTGCTACGCTAAAGTACAGGATGCGAGAAGTCTTGCATCAGTAATCGGTGAAGAAGAATTAAGCGATGTGGACAAACTGTACATCGAATTTGGTCAGCTCTTTGAATCGGAATTCCTTGCACAGGGAATGGAAAGCAACCGAGATGTCATTGATACACTTGGACTTGGCTGGGACCTTCTATCAATACTTCCTAAACAGGAACTTGACAGAATTGACTCGGAATTTCTGGATAAATATCATGATCGCGAACGTGCGTTTAGTCGATTTGACCTTACAGAAAGGACGATCATCAAAGAGCTCACAACGGATGGTGAGTAATTATGGCAAATAAACAAGTATTTCCGACTAAAGGAAATCTTATGGCAATCAAGAAGTCAAATGCCCTTGCGAAAGTCGGGTTTGACCTGATGGACAGAAAAAGGAACATTCTGATCCGAGAAATCATGACAAACCTAGACGACATCAAGAAGCTGAGAGATGAAATTTCTGAAGTCTTCGGTAAAGCTTACCAGGCTCTCCAGGAAGCGAACACAACACTTGGAGTCATTTCCGATCTGACGAATATGGTACCCATAGATGATGGGATAACCATGACGTATCGAAGTGTAATGGGGGTTGAAATTCCGAAGGTCATTTATGAAAAGCATCCTTTAAAGCTGACATATGGTATGGAGAGAGCGAATACGAAGTTCGACTATGCATATCGTATGTTCCATGAAGTCAAGAATCTGACTATTGTGTTGGCTGAAGTGGAAAACAGTGTATACAGACTTGCTAATGCCATCAGAAAATCGCAGAAAAGAGCAAATGCTCTACAAAATATTGTGATTCCCGGGTTTGAAGAAAACATCAAGTTTATTACTGAAGCTCTGGAAGAAAAAGAACGCGAAGAATTTACCAGACAGAAAGTAATTAAGCTGAAGAAAGACAAGAAAAATAAATAGATGAAAAGCCTGCAGTACACAGCTGCAGGCTTTTCTATTGGTGTGCCAGGCGTGGTGAAATCTAGACGGTGAAAATCCAGAGCGCGGGCTGATAGTGCCAGGTATACAGTTAAAGACAGACTTTGCACCGCGAGGTGCAGCTGAAGGAAGCCTGCGGCAAACTTAAGGTCCGACGAACAGAAATCATAGCAGAAATATGAATCTGGGCAAGGTGCAATACAAATCAAAGCATAATGGCTATAAAGAAGCGGTCAGAATATGCAGAATCAGGTTATTAATATTCAGTAAATTCAAATAATTAGACTATTAAAATATTACAAACTGGTATAAAATGTAAATGTGAAACTTATTAATATACCTTAATTTTTCCATGAAGATAGTGTAAAATGGCTTTATGGAAACAGGAGGGAAATATGAAAAAGAAAATTACAAGTATTGTCGCAGCGCTGTTAATTGTCACTTCCGTTAATGTTTATGCAACTGATACAAGTAAATATAAGAATAAAATCAATCAGAACAACAGCAAAATCAATGAACTTTCCAGTGAAAAAAAGGAAGTTCAGGAGAAGAAGAATGCCGTTAGTTCTGAAGTGTCAAAAATTGTAAGCAACATCAATCAGCTTTCAGGTGAGATAGAGAAACTTAGCGGCAACATCGCCGTAAAAGAAGCTGGCATCACACAGAAGGCTAAAGATATAGAAGCTATGGTCCTTAAAATCGGGGAACTGGAAGCAAGCATCGTAACACAGATCAATGAGATCAGAGGACAGGAAGAAGAACTGACCAAGCAGGAAGATATACTCTCAGAAAGAGTACGTTCAGCGTACAAGTTTAATTCTTTTGGCAGCATGATCTTCACATTAATGCAGTCAACAAGTATTGTCGACTTTACAGAAAGACTGATGTTCATTGAGAAAATGGCTGAGAAAGACAGAGAAGTCATGGCAATTATTGATGGAATCATAGTAGACCTTGAGACAAAGAGAGCAGAACTGGAAGCGAACAAAGCAGAATCAGAAAGTATAAAAGCTAAACTTGACACCGAAAAGGTATCTCTTGAAAATGAAAAAGCATCACTGCTTTCTGAAAAATCAAGCGTTGAAAGCAAACTTGCTGAACAGAGAAATCTGGAAGAATCAAAGAAAACTCTTCTCGCCAACATGACTCAGGAAGAACGTGAAATAGCAGATGCTATCGGCGACATCATGGAAGAAAATGAGAAGCTTGAAGAAGAAGTTCAAAGAGTCATCCGAGCAGCTCAGGAGAAAGCAAGAAGAGAAGCAGAAGCAAGAGCTAAGGCTAATGCAGGTAAGAATCAGAAACCAGCTGCGAGCGCATCTGTTTCATCAGGCGGTTTTGTCAGACCGGTGGGTGGAAGAATCAGCTCACCTTACGGATATAGAATTCATCCGATATCTGGCAGAAGACAGATGCATAGAGGAGTAGATTATGCAGCACCAATGGGTGCAGCAGTGGGATCAACGAAGGCTGGAACAGTTATTGTAAGAACCTACAACTCAAGTTATGGAAATTACATCATCGTTGATCATGGAAACGGAATTGCTTCACTTTATGCTCATCTAAGCGGCTTTGCGGTGAAGAACGGGCAGACAGTTGGTAGAGGTCAGACAATCGGATATATCGGGTCCACCGGTTCAAGTACTGGTCCTCATCTTCACTTTGAAATAAGAGTAAATGGTGTTCATAAGAATCCGGTAAATTATGTAAAATAGCATTTTTAAGAGAGCTTCGGCTCTCTTTTTATGTCTGTTAAAATGGCAAAAAAATATTCAGTTTTTCTGGAAATATAGTTTTCGTCAAAGTTAACTGTTTATTTGAAACTGAATTAATAAAAAGAACTGAAGTAGATTGATGTATCTATTGTTAATATTAATAATAGACATTAATATATGTATATTTAATTACAATCAACAAAAGAATGGCAAAATAAATATTAAGTATATGAGATACATTATTTATCACCGCAAATATTGATAAATAATTGACAAAAACCATATTTTTAAAAATTTTAATATGAATTTGCGAATTTTATAATGAGTTATACAATATAGATAATATATTCTTGAGATGTCGATTGAATCTTCTTGTGGAATTCCGTAATAACCTGTAATTTAAGGTCATACGGTTTGAAAGGAGCTGATTCATATCTACTGTAACGAAGAAATTATCGAGAGAATACGAATGGGTGACAAGGACGCTGAGGAGGAAATCATTGAGTGCAACAAAGCACTGATCTACAAAATTATAAAGGATTATTATTATGCATCTTCGAATCCGTCAGATATGGAGGATGTATTTCAGGCAGGATGTCTGGGTCTGCTTAAGGCGGTCAGAAATTTCAAACCTGAAATGGGAAACAAATTTGTCACGTACGCTTATTATCTGATACGAGGTGAGGTTCAGAGAATCTACGAAGAACATGCAAGAAGGGAAATCAGTATTTCATCAATTCATCTCAGGAACAGTGAAGGTTATGTGATGGAGTGTCATGAAGAAATCATGGAGTATATCCGAAATGATCGCGGAGAGGGTGACGATGAATGGAATCACCTGAAAGAAACCCACAATAAGCTTTTAGTGGAGAATCTGCTTGAACATGTAACACCGATCCAGAAGAAAATACTCCGATATCGTTATTTTGAAGATCTGTCTCAACAGGAGATAGGGGATAAGATCAATAAATCTCAGGTTTATGTCTCTCGAGAAGAGAAAAGAGCCAGGAAGAAGCTGCTTAGTCTCATGGAGAATCAAGAGTGCATATACTAGCGGTCACTGTTCTGTTTTTTATGATGAGTATCTATCTGCTGTCTGCTGAATCTGTTCTGATTCTGTTTCTGTTCATATGTCTTTTCATACCCATCATAGCAAAATACAAGCGTAGAATGCTCACTATTCTTATAGTGGCTCCATTACTTGCTTATCTATCCCTGAGGTTATATTACATGCCGGTTGTTCCATCTCAGGTCAGAGTAACCGCCGTCTACCAGGGGACTGCTGTAGTCAGAGACGGGTTCCGTCGTTATGAGATTCAGACCGGTGAGATGTTTCTGAAGCCCGGAGATATCATAAAAGCCCAATTTCTGATTGAGCCCTTACCATACGGAAACAACGGCTATGCCGGTAGACTCGACATGGTCAATCCGTCAGTTTATGCAGATGTCGTGACAAAACTGAAAGTCTTGAAAAAGACCTTGATTGATGAAGTGTTGGATACCTATGGATATGATCAGGGGGGGCTGATGGCTTCACTCGTTCTTGGTCACAAAGACGATGTGGATGAAAAGCGGCTCAGTGATATGAGATCCATGGGTATAATGCATGTGCTCTCTATTTCAGGTTTTCATTTTGGCCTTCTCGAAATGGCGCTTAAAAAGTTAAAGATGGGGAGAAGTCGGGTGATACTACTTGGTGCTTATGCGTTCTTCATTGACAGTATTCCCGGTTACAGAACCATCATTACACTCACTCACAGAACCCTGGCCTTTTATTTCAGAAGGGATGCAGATCCGGTTACAGGGTTATTCTTTGCGATGTTCATTCAGGTATTTCTGAGCCCCTATGTGATTTTCAAAACCGGATTCCTGCTGACCTATCTTTCGACGCTTGGGATCATTCTTTTCCATGAACCAGTAATGAAGCATATGCGTGAACTGCCCCTTATCATGATGAAGTCATTTTCTCTGACATTCGCGGCCTTGTCACTATCTTTTCCGCTCATTCTATCTTTCTCACCCGATTTTTCGCTGGGTGTTTTTTTGGGGAACATGTTCCTTGTACCGGTTTATACGATAGTGACTTATCTTTCATTCATGGGTATTCTTCTCATGAAGATTCCATTACTAAATGTTGCCATACTCCCGTTCATTGAAGTGTTCTTTACCCTTGCAGGTCATCTTGCCAGTTTTATGGGAAACTACGTTCTAAGCATCAATCTATCACATCTGATTTATAATTACGTCCCGTATCTCATCATCACGTCGATATTTTTCTTTAAGCGTGCCTTTAAAAGGGCAGTGTTCATTACACTCCTTCTTTTATCAGTGAGCCTGCCTTGGGGAAGTTCTCTTAAAATCTACAATAAATTCGGTTATCCATATATACAGATAACCAAAAATTTCAGTAATTATGATATTATGGATTATAGAGTAGCTGAAGGCGGATTCATCCCTCTTCGGAAAGAACAGACAATAATGGTTGATGAGCGGAAGATTGTGCTTAAACCAGCAGATAAGGAAAGACAGGTACCTCATATCTACATAGATGGTGAAGAACTTTTCCTTGAACGGGATCTGATGTATCACGGCGGTGTGATGCTGGTAAAGGAGTTTATTTTTTTCGGTGAAAGGATAATGAGGGTAAGATAGTGGATTATTTAGAGTTAAGAGAAATCGCGAAGAAAGGTCATAAAAAGGCATATTTTCTATATGCACAAGATGAGCAGCTGATTTTTCAGGTCAGAGATGAAATCAGGAAACATGTCATTAAAGAAGAAGATTCTCTCAGTCATATCCGACTTGACGGTAATCGCTGTACATATGAGGAAGTTCAGAACGCCATATCAACGTATTCCATGTTCAGTGAGGATATTCTGGTGGAGGTGTCTAACTGTCACTTTATGGACGGCAGTACCTCTTCGCCCATGAGAGAGCTTATAGAAGGGTATCTGGCTGATCCTCGAGAAGATTTATACTTTGTCGGATATTATAAGTATGAAAATGAACTCAGCAAGAAGAACTTCTATCTTGATAATCTGAAAAAGAAAATCAGCAGCCTGAGTATCATTGAAGGGATCGACTCGCTGAAACCCAAAGGAATGATAGGGCTCATAGAATCGATTTTTGCTGAAAAAGGTGTTGATATCAGTAAAACCATACCACCATTCATAAGCGAAGTATTTAAAGGGAATGCTCTACAGCTGGAAAAAGAAATTGACAAGCTTATCGCATATACCGATGGACGCGAAATCAGAAAAGAAGATGTCCTTACCATGATTGAAGTTTCTGATGAACGGCATGTCATGAACCTCCTGGATCTGATATTCACAGAAAGAGGACTGGGCAGAAATATCAGGGATATTCTCAACCTTGTGAATGATCTCATCTATCGGGGAGAAAAGGCAGAGATGATCATAGGACTCATCGGATCAAGGCTGAGACTGCTCTTCAAAATCAGGATACTGATCGAGAAGAATGCATCCAAACAGGAAATCATGAAACAGCTGAGAACGGGAAGTGCATGGTATGCGGACAGAATGATCAAAATTTCTGGGGCTGTGTCTTTCAGTGAATATCAGAAGCTTTTCAAAGCTCTTCTGGACCATGAATTTATCTTGAAGACAACCTCAGTGGAAACCATGTCTTTACTGGAAATGATGATTCTATCCATCGTAAATGCTAGAGATGCCAGATAGACTGAAAGAAAAAAGGACTACACAGTTGTGTGGTCCTTTTAAAAAAGCAAAAACCCGAGCTGCAGAAGTTAATCTGTACTCGGGTGTCAATTATGCTAATTTGTTGAATCTAAGTGTAAGTCTGGACTTCTTTCTTGATGCTACGTTCTTATGAATTATTCCCTTAGATGCAGCCATATCTATGGATCTAATTGCTGAAACCAGAAGTACCTTAGCTTCTTCTGCATTACCTGCATTAAGTGCAGTTTCATACTTCTTTATTGAAGTCTTGAGTGCAGATTTCACCATTTTGTTTCTAAGTGTCTTGGCTTCTGTAACCTTGATTCTCTTTTTTGCTGATTTAATATTTGCCACTATTTCACCCCCTCCAATTATTTTTCAGTAATATAATTTTTCAATATTACCTAAAGGGTTAACTCTAGCAATTTGGGGAAATATGCTTGCGAGTCTTTAACATTGGTATTATATCATCCCGGCAATGGAGATTCAAGCATAATTGAAATATATTGTTATATCGCGAAAAATAGAAAAATCGCCAGTCTGCTGAATATGAGTCCGATAACGATTATAATGAACTGAACGGCGAAATCCAGCAATAATTCAGAATTTCTGGGCTTTAAGTCTCAATATGAGCAATTGTAGATTGAGGGGAGTTTTGTAAAGGATTGGAGAAGAAGAAAGATCAACATTACGAGCAGCATAAGCCTTCCCCCGGAGATGTTGAAGATCCAGTGTCCTTCGTCCTATCGGGGTTTATGTACATTACCGGTCTGAACCTCACCAGTTTCTGTGTCATGTGATGAATTAATCGGTTATACTTATTCCAATACACAGCGAAATAAAATTCCGTATTGACCAACCTATGTTATAATATAATGTGGGAAAAAGTTATGAGGTGAAAGTAATGCAGAGTGAAAGACAAAAGAAAATCAGGAATTTTTCCATTGTCGCACATATCGATCATGGAAAATCCACTTTAGCCGACAGGCTCATAGAATATACCGGTACACTGTCTCATAGAGAGATGGACAAACAGGTGCTGGACAGTATGGATCTGGAACAGGAAAGAGGAATTACAATTAAGTCAAAAGCGGTAAGGCTGATTTATAAAAGAGAGGATGGAGATTATGTCCTCAATCTTATCGATACACCTGGTCATGTAGATTTCAACTATGAAGTATCAAGAAGTCTGCAGGCTTGCGAAGGGGCTATTCTTGTCGTGGATGCAACCCAGGGTGTTCAGGCTCAGACTCTTGCGAACTGTTACCTTGCTGTGGACAATAATCTGGAAATACTGCCTGTAATCAATAAAATCGATCTGGCTTCTGCCCGAGTGGATGAAGTCGTTAAGGAAATAGAGGATGTTATCGGGCTTGAAGCGGAAAACTGCCCTAAGATATCCGCTAAAACAGGTCTGAACATAATTGACGTACTTGAAGGGATTGTTGAGCATATTCCTGCTCCTGATGGAGATGAGGATGGGACTTTACGCGCACTGATTTTTGACTCAACCTATGATTCATATAAAGGTGTAGTCTCTTTTGTGAGAATCAAGGAAGGTACCATCAGACCAGGAACGAAAGTCAAGTTCATGGCAACGGGGAAGGAATATGAAGTGACAGAAGTCGGTGTATTTGTACCGGAATATCTGCCCGTAAGTGAACTTAAGGCTGGAGATGTCGGATACATCACCGGCAGCATCAAGAATGTCAGAGATGCCAGAGTAGGTGATACGGTAACCACCGCAAAAAATCCTGCTACAGAAGCTCTGCCCGGTTACAAGAAAGCGATTCCTATGGTCTACAGCGGAATCTATCCGGTTGATGGAGCTGATTATGAAGAACTAAAGGAAGCGCTTGAAAAGCTTCAGATCAACGATGCCGCACTTGACTTCGAATATGAATCATCCATTGCACTGGGCTTCGGTTTCCGTTGTGGATTCCTCGGACTTCTGCATATGGAAATCATACAGGAGAGAATCGAACGGGAATTTGATATACCGATCATCACAACTGCTCCATCTGTTATCTATAACGTATTCAAGACAGACGGATCTTCAGTACAGATCACAAATCCGACAAATATGCCGGCACCGACGGAAATAGACTTCATGGAAGAGCCGATCGTTAAGGCATCCATCATCACACCTTCAGACTATGTGGGTGCAGTTATGGATCTCTGCCAGTCAAGAAGAGGAGTCTATGTGAGCATGGAGTTCGTTGAGCAGACAAGAGCTGTTGTAACCTACATCGTACCGCTCAATGAAATTATCTATGATTTCTTTGATACTCTGAAGTCAAGAACAAGGGGATATGCTTCTCTGGATTACGAACTTTCAGGCTACCAGAGAACCAAGCTCGTCAAGCTGGACATTCTGCTTAACGGTGAAATCGTTGATGCATTATCCATGATTGTTCCTGAGGACAGAGCATATCTCAAGGGACGCAACATTGCAGAAAAACTGAAGGAAGTTATTCCAAGACATATGTTTGAGATTCCGATTCAGGCTGCTATTGGCTCCAAGGTCATCGCGCGCGAGACTGTAAAGGCTATGCGAAAAGACGTTCTTGCAAAATGCTATGGTGGAGACATCACAAGAAAGAAAAAGCTCCTTGAAAAACAGAAAGAAGGAAAGAAGCGTATGAGACAAGTAGGTTCGGTTGAAGTGCCTCAAGAGGCATTTATGAGCGTCCTGAAAGTTGAATAGGTGAACACATTGAAAACTTATGGTTTATATATCCATATTCCGTTTTGTGCTCAGAAATGTTTTTATTGTGACTTTGCATCCTACTCCGGAAAGGAAAAGCTGGTGGAGCCATATCTTATGGCGCTGGATAAGGAGATTCGCATAAAGACGAAGGGCAAAGTGTTTGATACGGTATTTATCGGAGGAGGGACACCCTCTTATCTG
>DAMDIS010000077.1:1762-12361 GCA_032100885.1 Proteiniclasticum sp. | reverse complement strand
GTGGCTTACTTCTCTCAAATTTTGCTTTTGCCATTATTCTTTCTCCTCCTTAATAACTGAACATTACATATTCTATTATAATATTTTTTTCACTAGATGACTAGTCCCTACAACGGAGCCTGGTGTTCCGAAGCTTAAAGGGAATAAATGGAGCCCATAAGCGGGATTGAACCGCTGACCTCCACCTTACCAAGGTGACGCTCTACCGACTGAGCTATATGGGCATTAATCTCACCTCATCAAGTTTACTAAAAACCCAAATATATGTCAATAGGTTATCTGGAATTCTTATGATGAAGTATCTGCAAGGTTTCGGGACAGTTTTTTTCTGATTCTCTGGATGGCGTTGTCGATGGCTTTCTCTTCCTTATCCAGCACAGCAGCAATTTTTACATAGCTGACACCCTGAAGATAAAGACGAAGAACACGGTATTCGAAATCCGAAAGAGAATTTCTGATTTCCATGTTGATCTCCTGAGTTTTCTCGCCGTCGATATACAGAGATTCCGGATCTTCCTTCTTGCTCGTGATGAAGGTATCCATATAATTCTTGTCAGTCTCCTCATGATACAAAGGTTTATTCAGTGAAATGTAGGTATTCAGAGGAATATGCTTCTGACGGGATGCCGCTTTCAGAGCCGTCATGATCTGCCTTGTGACGCAGATATCCATGAAAGTCTTGAAGCTTGCCTGTCTGTCTCCGCTGTAGTCCTTGATGGCTTCGTAAAGACCGATCAGACCTTCCTGCATGATATCCTCCCCTTCGCCGCCCACGATGAAATAGGCGCGGGATTTGTTGCGGACATAAGGAAGATATTTGGCCGTGATAAATTCAGAAGCGTATTTGTCTCCATCCTGAGCAAGGCAGACAATTTCTTCATCGGTTAAAGCACTATATTTTCTCTCTTCCTTCGTCAAAACTGTTCCCTCCCTTCTGAATGATACAAAAGACCGCGAAAACTCTGAACTTATTTAAAATTATCAGACAAAAATGGCTAAAAGTCAAGCTTTCAGCCATTTCTACGCATTTTTTCCAGTTTTTTCCTTGACTCTTCATCCATGTGATCAAGAAGCTTCATGGATTTCCGGTCGGAGAGGTTTTCCGTCTTCTCGCTGATGCTTTTTTCCGCTTCTTTGAACGATACACGGAACTCCAGCGAACTCATCCTCTGAGCGCCTCTTCCGAAGATGATCTGCTGCTCAAGATTGTCTGAAGTCACAACCAGCACCTCGACTTTTCTGCCCACAAGATCAACCGCCCGCTCTATATAGGCGTCAGCCGTCTCCTTGTCCTTTGTATACACAACCTCTACAGATGTCCTCATTTCTTTATGCCGCTTGTTACCGGACACTCTGTGCGCATCAAAGACTACGCAGACCTTCGCTCCGTAAAAGCTTGCATAGTTGATCATATATTCGATCAGTTTATCTCTGGCTGCCCCCAGTTCAAGTTCTTTGAGTTCACTCCAGGAGTTGATCACATTATAGCCGTCTATAAATACCCTCTTCATATCAAAAATGGGGACAAATGTCCCCACTCCTCCATTTTCATTACTTGACTTTGGAAATTCTGGATTTCATTACTTCATACATCAGAATTCCTGCAGCAACAGATGCATTAAGAGAATTCACCTTACCCACCATAGGGATGCTAACGATACCGTCGCATTTTTCTCTCACAAGCCTTGACAGACCTTTGCCTTCGTTACCGATAACAAGGGCAATACCGCCGTCAAAGTTTGTATTGTAGCTGAAAGAATCACCCTTCATATCCGCTCCATATACAAATACCCCTTCCTCCTTCATCTCATCGATGATTCTTGGAATGTTGGTCACTTTTGCGATGGCCATATGGTTGACTGCTCCTGCTGATGTTTTAAATACTGTTGAGTTTACACCAACACTTCTTCTCTTAGGTATGATCACGCCATGAACGCCTGAAAGCTCTGCAGTTCTAATGATCGAACCCAGATTGTGCGGATCTTCGATTTCATCCAGGATCATGATGAACGGCTTTTCATTGCGATCCGATGCAATCTTCAGAATATCGGCAAGCTCCACATAGCGATAAGGTGTGATGTATGCCACTACACCCTGATGATGTGGTGAATTAGCGATGGCATCAAGCTTTCTTCTGTCTACTTCTATAACCGGAATGCCTTTTTCTTTGGCTATGGAAATAATTTTGATGACAGAACCTGTGGAGTCTCCCTTGGAGACCAGAATCTTCTCCACGGTAATCTTGCTGTCGAATGCCTCCAGTACAGGATTTCTTCCCTCGATGACATTCTCATTGATCTCCTGCTCCACTACCGCCTCTCTTGGCGCTCTAGGTGCCCTGTCTCTTCTCTTTCTCTTCTCTTCTTCTTTGTTGAATTCATACTCAATTCTTCTTTTATTGTCTTTCTTCGTCATGATATTCTCCTTCTTCTATGATTTTAAACGAAAGGTCAATGATCTCTTCTAATCGCGCATCTCTCCCTATGAGATACAGATAACCAATTAAAGCTTCAAAACCACTGGCTCTTTTATAATCCAGAAGATCTGCATTTTTAGGGATGGTATGAGATTTTGTATTTCTTCCTCTTTTATAGATGTAGAACTCATCCTCACTCAGCTTCTCTTCGATGCCGCTTATGATTCTGCTCTGGCCTGATGCTTTCACATAGCTGACGGCTTTCTTATGAAGATCCCTCGGTAGCATATTCGGGTAACCGAGTAGCAGCCTTTCGCGGACGTAATTCTCATATACGCTGTCCCCGATAAATGCAAGGGAAAGAGGATTGTAATTTCTAGCATCGGACTCACTGATCGGTCTTACCTGTTCCATCATTACTCCCGTAAAGTGTTTATTTTCATTATATCTTTCTTTATGCTCAATTGACATAGTCAGTCGTTTTATCATCAATGATATGATGATAGAAAAAAGGATCTGATGTGAATCAGACCCTTTGTGATGCCGATTATTTTGAGTAGTACTCAACGATCAACTGTTCATTGATTTCGATTGGCAGCTCTTCTCTCTGTGGCGCTCTAGTAATCGTCGCCTTGAAGTTTTCAACTTCCTTTGAAATGTATCCCAGTGGTGAAGCTGAGAGGTTGCTGAAGTTGTCAGCAAACATTTCTGTCTTTCTTGACTTCTCTCTAAGTTCTATAACGTCACCGACGCTTAGTCCATAAGAAGGAATATCGATCTTCTTACCGTTAACTGTGAAATGACCGTGGTTTACCATCTGTCTTGCCTGTCTGATTGATGAAGCAAAGCCCATTCTGTATACCATGTTGTCGAATCTCATTTCAAGTAAGTTAAGCAGCATTGCACCAGTCTGTTCCTTACTCTTCATAGCCTTATCAACGTATCTTACGAACTGCTTTTCAAGTACTCCGTAGTAGTTTCTAAGTCTCTGCTTTTCAAGCAGCTGAACACCATACTCAGAGAGCTTCTTGTCTGCTCTGGATGTTCCTCTCTTAGCTCTGTTCATTGCCTTAGGATGACCTACAACATTCAGACCTAATCTTCTTGCTGTTTTAAAACGTGGTCCCATCATTTTTGCCATTTTGTGTTTACCTCCAAAAATTTAAATACTTTGCCGCGGTATTTTTTTATCTTTTGGATATGCCATAAATCATTGTAACTTCTTTAGACTAAAAAGTCAAAGATTTTATTCCAATATTTCCGATGAACCTCAAAGGAAATATCGAGCTGCAGTGTTGTATGGTTATCCTATTTATCTGCGCCTGAAGCACCGCCACTTTTCAGCATTGTCTCAAACCCTTCCGATATAATGATCTCATTATCGTGAGTCACCCATATGGCATGAGCATTTTCAATAAGTTTCAGCATCTCCTTACCCACTTCCAGGGTAGAAAGGAATAATGTGGTGGACATGAAATCCGCAAGACCCGAGTCCTCCATGACCACTGTAACAGCCTTGAACTGCGTTCCTGGCATAAGTGTTGAAGCATCGATCAGATGATGATACTTTTTCCCGTCTGCCACGTAATACCTCTGGTAGTCTCCTGAGGTCACAACTGATATGTTGTTTCCAAATACCGTATCGAGACTTTCCGTATCCGTGAATATGGATTCATCGGGATTCTGAATACCGATTCCCCATCGGTCCCTTACTCCATCCTGAGGTTTGTCCAGCGCCTTTACATTTCCACCTGCGCTGATGATGAGCGATGTATGCCCCTTCTCACGCATCTTGTCTGCAATCTGCTCTGTCGCGAAGCCTTTGGCAACCGCGCCCACATCCAGACTCATCTCCGGATCTTCAAGATATACCGTTCCCGCTTCTTCATCTACGATGACCTTGTCGATATCGGTATGCGCGTTTTTCTCTTCCAGAATAGACATAGGTGGGATTTTGGCATTGTTGGGGTCAAGCTCCGCCTCTTCTCTATACTGGCTCCATACTCTCAGGACTGGTCCCATGGCGATATTGGCCTTACCCGTTGTCTTTCCATACCACTCCTTGGAGAAGAGAATAAGATCGATGATTCTTTCGTCCACTTCCACTGGAGCTTTACCTGCGTTGTCGTTTATGGTTTTAATGTTGTTTATTCCATCGTAGCTGTTGTAGATGTCGTAGAGTTCATGATACTCCTTGAATTCCGCCTGAACCTCGTCAAACAGGGCGTTAAATTCCTCTTCTGTATCCGTGTAGGCTATGACCGTCGTGACCGTGTCAAAATAATCAAAAAAGGTATTCCGGTAATTCGTCTTGACCTCTCCCTTTGATTCCGCCTGACATCCGGAAAGCACCATCAGTACCAGCAGCAAAGGAAGAGCGATCTTTGAAATTCTCTTCATATTTCCTCCCATAATAGGTTATTTATCACTTTTAATTACACAGAAATTATATCATACGTTGATTGAATTACTGCATTATATTCCTTAAGATTTCTTTATATTCACAGGGTTCTGGAGATTTCTTTCCATTTAAAAAGCTCCTCCATTGCTGGAGGAGCTTCATTAGTTAAAAACTATTTTGCGTTTTCAGCAGCTTCTGCGAATGCAGCCATGTATCCTGCAACCTTGATGGATACTGTTGAAGTAAGATCTTCTTCAGCTGGAACGCCTTCAGTGATCTTCATTCCTGCAACTTCGTCAGCAGTCTTACCCTTCATCCAGTTAGCAAGTTCTAGAGCCTGTTCGAACCATTCCTTGCCAATCTTTGAAGCAGGCTTCATGCCATATTCGTCACCAAGTTCAACCTTGGACTTGATAGCAGCAGCCTTATCGTTTGTAACCTTACCGTCTTTGTCAAAAGCAACCTTAGTCTGAGCAACGTCGATTACTGTTCCTGCAACTGTTCCATCAGCCTTAAGAGCTGTAGCAACTACAGTTGTGTCAACCTGAGCAAGAGCTCCGTTTTCACCTTCAGCTGACTTTGACTTAGCTATTGATACTTCAGCACCAAGACCAACCTTTTCTGCGCCTTCAACTTCGATAGCGTTAGCATAAGCCTTCTCTAAAGCAGCGATGTATCCTTCAACCTTGATTGTAACTGTTGTCTTAAGATCTTCTTCGTCTGGAACTGTTTCTACAAGCTTCATTCCCTTAACTTCGTCGACTGTCTTACCAATCATCCAAGCTTCGAATGCAGCAATCTGCTCGAACCATTCTTTACCGATCTTTGAAGCAGCCTTCATACCGTACTCGTCACCAAGTTCGATCTTTGTCTTACCAGCAACAGCTGTGTCAGATGTTAACTGCATTTTGTCGTCAAATCCTACTTTGTCCTGAGCTGTATCGATTGATACGCTTACGATCTTACCGTCAGCATCAAATCCTGCAGCAACCATAACTGTGTCAACCTGTCCTGTAGCAGCACCTTCAGCAAGATCCTTTGATTTGCCGATTGATGTAACTAGTCCAAGACCAACCTTTGCGATTGAACCTGCTTCAGCTGGTGTTTCAGCTGGTGTTTCAGCTGGTGTTTCAGCTGGTGTCTCTGCTGGAGTCTCTGCTGGTGTTTCAGCTGGAGTCTCTGTCTTTGCACAACCTGCTAGTACTGAGAATGCTAATACTGTTGACATAACTATTGATAATATTTTTTTCATGTTTCCCCTGTCCCTCCGTGTGTTTTTTTTGTTTGTATTTACTACTCCTTTATTCTAATACATTGTTAATCATCAAACAATACCTTTTGATAAACTTATTACATTAACAATTATTTCACATTTAACAAGATAAATAGACATTAGTAATAGCACAAATCACTAAAATCGTTAACAAAAGTCAGTGATATGTTATGTACTATATAATTTTTGCACTATTTTAGAACAAAAAGAGTTGATTTCGTCTGAGTTTTATCAAAAAGCCGAGTATTGATAATTCTATCACCACTCGGCTTTTATATCTAAACTGTTAACTTCTCCTGGTCCATCTTACACCATTTGGTGTGTCCTCAAGGACAATCCCCTGTGCCGTCAGATCGTTTCTTATCTTGTCCGCCAAAGCAAAATCCCTGTTCTTTCTTGCATCGTTTCTCTCCTGGATCAGTTTCTCAATCTCTTCTTCAAGTGATCCCCCTAGAGGATTCTGCATTATTCCTAAAGGTGAGCCCAGTTCAATCAGGAGATCCATGGCAAATTTCACCAGCTTTTGGGAAGATGTTTCGTTAATCTTTATGTTAACTTCCCGAATAAGCTCAAAAATTACGGAAATTGCATCAGCAGTATTGAAGTCATCGTCCATCTTCTCGATGAACCGTTCCTTGTAATGACTGAGCTCTTCTACAACCGCCTTTTCTTCTTTTGTGATTTCCACAGTTTCACTGGATCGGTATCCATTAAGAATATTGAGCGCATTATACATTCTCTCAAGACTGGATTTTGCTGAATCCAGCACTTCCACGGTGAAATTGATCTGTGTCCTGTAGTGACCTGAAATCATAAACAGCCTGACTACTTCCTGATCATACTTCTCCAGAATCTCTCTTGCCGTAAAGAAATTATTGAGAGATTTACTCATCTTCTTGTTGTCAACATTAATGAACGCACCATGGAGCCAGTACTTCGCAAAGGTTTTTCCGGATCTTCCTTCACTCTGCGCAATTTCATTCTCGTGATGCGGGAAGATGAGATCAGTGCCACCAGCATGGATATCTATGGTTTCACCAAGTAGATTCAGCGCCATGCATGAGCATTCGATGTGCCATCCCGGTCTGCCATTTCCCCATGGGCTTTTCCATGAAGGTTCAAACGGCTTAGCATTCTTCCAGAGCGCAAAGTCCATCGGATCTTTCTTTCTTTCGTCCACATCCACTCTTGAACCTGACTGGAGGTCCTCAATCTTCTGCCCGGAAAGTTTCCCGTATCCCTCGAAGGATTTCGTCGAGTAGTAGACATCTCCTTCAACTTCATACGCATAGCCCTTTTTGATGAGTTCTTCGATGAAGCCGATCATCTCACTGATATATTCGGTAGCCCGTGGATTGACGGTCGCTCTTTTGATCTTAAGCTTGTCCGCGTCCTTGTAGTACTCCATGATGTAGCGGTCGCCCAGTTCTTTAACTGTTGTTTCCGTATCCTGTGCTTTCTTGATCATTTTATCGTCAATATCCGTGAAATTCTGAACGAAATTCACTTCATACCCTCTGTACTCCATATACTTTCTGATGGTATCGAAGATGATGAAGGTCCTGGCGTTCCCGATATGAAAAAGATTGTAGACTGTAGGTCCACAGACATACATCTTCACCTTACCTTCTTCAATAGGGATAAATTCTTCTTTTTTTCTGGTTAATGTATTGTAAACCTTCATAACCTTCCTCCTAAATCTAGTTCGTTTTATCTAGTTTATTCTATCACTTTCGACTGGATGATTTCCACTATATTATTTAAGGAAGCTTCTGTCACCATTCCCTTACGGTCTTTTATATCAAAAGCGCCATCTTTCCCTACAATAATTCGATGTGGAATGCCAATAAGATCGTAATCATAGAATTTGCTGCCCATACGATCCTTTCGGTCATCATAAAGTACCCTTATCCCCTCGGACTTAAGACGGGCATACACCTCTTCCGCTGTCTCTTTAGCCTGCACGCTTCTTGGATCGACTAAAGCCACAACAGTCTGAAAACCGGTAATCTCCACCGGGAAATCTAACCCGATATCATCCTTATAATAGTCAGACATGGAAAGCAGTATTCTGTCGATGTTGATGTAGGCAAGACTCATGCTGTGATATTTGAAATCTCCTTTCAATGACTGAACCCTTATTTTCTCGGGATGAGACCTGACCTCTCCGATCAGCCACCCATCTACCGCTTCCTCTCTTCTGGCGATGGGATGGAAGTCTCCCGTGAAATGTCTGCCGTAGGTCATCCCTGTGTAGTGAAGATCTGTTTTATTCGCTCCAGCTATATACTGTCTATCTTTTCTGATACCGGTATCGATGATGATCTGACTGACCTTAAGATCCATTGGTCCTGCGAATCCGACTTCCGCTCCGGTCAGTTCATGTACAAGCTGAGATGAAAGAGCATGCAGGGAATCGTCCTTAATTCCAAGAACCCTCGACACCGCATCAAGATCCACGTCTTTATGCCCCTCCACCAGCACAGCATATTTATGTGTACCATCGGTGTAGAGCATAGTTTTGATCACTTGGTCCGGAGAAACCTTCAGAAATCCGCAGAGAGCATCGATCGTGCGTATATCTGGTGTATGGAGAATTTCAAGCTCTTCTGCAGAATGAGAAGCAGACACTGTAGCAGCGCTGATGTTCTCTTCACTTTGCGTGTAAAAACGATCTTGTCCAGCTGCAGTTCTATAGTAGTATCCTTCACGGTCAACATCTGCTGGGATACCCAGCTTCTTGAGTATCACTGCCATAAGTTCATTCACCGAGTTCCGGTCCATTCCAAGCACAGAGAATCCAATGATATTCTGGAATCTCGTCTTCCAGAAAGAATCATAATGACCGTTTCTGAATTCAATCTCTTCCTTAGTATAGATCTTCAATGGAATATCCTTATATGAGGCTGAGAAAGTCCGGTTATAGTCATGCATCGACTGAATATAGCTTAAAAGATCCTTCTTTCCGGAGATGGCCACCTCGCTGAAGAACTCCTCCGCCAGAGACTCTTCTATGATTTTTTCAATCCTCTTCTTCAGAATCAGTCCCAAAGTGGTATAGCAGGATCTCCCATCAACTTTTCTCAGATACCCAGCCCGTTCGATTACAGACTCGATATTACTCTGGTCTCTGGTCTGATCGGGTTTCATTGTGCGCAGTTTCAGCTCTTTTATCTTCATTATGTTACCTCACCTATTCTTCTTCCTTCTATTATACTCAATCATCCCATAACTTTGTACTATAAATGAAAACCGAGGCAAAGTTAAAAGGATGCGCATGCGCATCCTTTTGATTATAAGATTCAGATATTAATGCTATAGGAAACTTGAAAGAACAAATCCACCGATGATACCGCCAACGATACCAGCAAGGATTGTGCTTGCATTGATTTTCTTTCCGGCGAAGACGTCAGCAAAGAATAATCCTGTACCTGCTGCCCATGCCATATCGATCCATGCTGTTCCTGACTGATAAACCATTCCAAGTCCCTGATTCAGCGCCCACATTGTACCAAATGCTTCAACCAGTTTACCCCACATCATGGAGATCAGGAATGGAAACATAAATCCGCCAACAATTGTTGTTATAATATTAGTTAGTTCCATTATTTATACCTCCTATCCCTTACTTCGCGTCGATTTTGTTGAAAGCATTGATTGCAAGTGCTGCTAGAATAGCACCCACTGTTAGCAGACCGATTGTAGGTAATGAGCTAACAAGTCTTCCTAGATCAAAACCGTTTTCTCCAGTTCCGAATACGTCTCTGAAAATACCAACCCAGGCAATTCCCCAAGCCATATCAACAAACGCGTGATCAGCAGGATTGTCAACTAGTCCAATATAGTGGTTAAGGAACCACATTGGTCCGATAATAGCTACAGCTGCAAACCAGCCGCCGAGATTTCCGTAAGCACCTGCCCAGTCGCCCCATATGCTCATAACGAACATACCAGCTATGGCAAAACCTACTGTACTTCTTACAAATTTCATAGTATATCTCCTCTCATTTTGTAATGTCAGCCGACTTCCATCAGCTAAGTTTGTCTAGTTTAGTCAGTTTGACTTCATCCAGAACCGAATCGACATCATCACTAACCATAGACTGCACGCCCGCTACAAATGCACCCTCAACAATCGGAGCATCCACTAGAATACATTTTGCCTTCAGATCTTCATCAACTAGATCGAGGGCAATTTCTGAACTCATGATCGAGCTTCCTATATCTGTAAATATCAATATACTATTGCATTCGGAAAGCTGATTAATAGCTTCAACAATTTTATCCGCACTAGTGCCCAGTCTTCCGTCTGAGGTACCTCCAGCTGAAATTATAGGGACTTCGTCCTTTGTCATCTCAACTACAAGATCTTTGATTCCATCTGTTATTTTCTCACTGTGGGATACCAGAATTAAACCTATCATGAATTTCACTCCTTCTATTTTTGAGTTCTTTTGTTCGTTTGTACA
This sequence comes from Proteiniclasticum sp., assembly GCA_032100885.1. Classification (GTDB taxonomy): domain Bacteria; phylum Bacillota; class Clostridia; order Clostridiales; family Clostridiaceae; genus Proteiniclasticum. The sequence continues at coordinate 1,802 of DAMDIS010000077.1, read as the reverse complement.
CGTCGTATCATCAGATCAGTCCGATTGATTCGAGATGTAT
>DAMDIS010000077.1:300-1752 GCA_032100885.1 Proteiniclasticum sp. | reverse complement strand
CTGCTCAGTATAGAGATGCATACAATCACATTAAATTATTTGTCTTTGTTTTCCCAGTCAAGTGATCTTTCAACAGCTTTCTGCCAACCAGCATATAATTCGTCTCTGTCTTCTGACTTCATATTTGGATTGTATTCGCCGTCGATTGCCCACTTAGTCTTAACTTCATCTTCATTAGCCCAGAATCCAACTGCAAGTCCAGCAAGATAAGCTGCACCAAGAGCTGTAGTTTCAGCGATAACTGGTCTAAGAACTGTTCTGTCAAGAATGTCAGCCTGGAACTGCATCAGGAAGTTGTTAGCGGATGCTCCACCATCAACCTTAAGGTTCTGAAGTTCAACTCCAGCATCCTTTTCCATAGCTACTAGAACGTCCTTTGCCTGGTAAGCGATAGCTTCAAGAGCTGCTCTGATGATGTGATATCTGTTTGCTCCTCTTGTTAATCCAAGGATAGCTCCTCTAGCATACTGATCCCAGTGAGGTGCTCCAAGTCCAACGAATGCTGGAACGACATAAACGCCTGCATTGTCTTTAACCTTAGTAGCAAAGTATTCGGAATCCTTTGAATCGTAGATCAGCTTCAGTTCGTCTCTCAGCCACTGAATTACTGCTCCAGCAACGAAGATTGATCCTTCAAGAGCATACTGTACTTTATCATGTGATGTAGCAGCGATTGTTGTTACTAGTCCATTATTGGAAAGCTTCATTTCTTCACCAATATTTACAAGTAAGAAACATCCTGTTCCATATGTGTTCTTTGCTTCACCAGGTGTGAAACATGTCTGTCCATAAAGAGCAGCCTGCTGGTCACCAGCGATACCTGCTATTGGAACCATAACGCCATTGATGTTTGTTTCTCCATAAACTTCTGATGATTTCTTGACTTCTGGGAGCATTGATCTAGGAATATTCAGTTCCTGAAGAAGCTTTTCATCCCATTCAAGTTTCTTGATGTTGTAGATCATTGTTCTGGAAGCGTTGGTATAGTCAGTTGCATGAACTTTACCTTCTGTAAGTTTCCAGAGTACCCAAGTATCAACTGTTCCGAACAGTAATTCTCCAGCTTCAGCCTTAGCTCTAGCGCCTTCAACGTTGTCAAGAATCCACTTGATCTTTGTTCCGGAGAAGTAAGCATCGATCTGCAGACCTGTATTTTCTCTTACATAGTCTCCAAGGCCCTTAGCTTTAAGATCGTCACAGATGTTGGAAGTTCTTCTACACTGCCATACGATAGCATTGTATACTGGCTCTCCAGTATTCTTGTCCCAAACCACAGTTGTTTCTCTCTGGTTTGTGATACCGATAGCAGCTACTTCGTCAGCTCTTACGCCTGAACGAGCCATAGCTTCATTAAGCACACCATACTGTGATGACCAAATTTCTCTAGGATCATGTTCTACCCATCCCTGTTTAGGATAAATCTGAGTGAACTCCTTCTGAGCAACACCTACG
>DAMDIS010000077.1:0-254 GCA_032100885.1 Proteiniclasticum sp. | reverse complement strand
CTTTGTTGAAAATGATTGTTCTTGAACTGGTTGTTCCTTGGTCAAGTGCAATAACGTACTTTTTCATTTTGTACCCCCCTGGTAATTTATTGTATATATAAAAAGCCACAAACTTAATAAGCTTGTAGCTTTCTCTATAACTCTACTACAAATTCCACAAACTTTTATTAGTTGTTGAAATTGCTGTCGCTCCTGATTCAAGAGCTGAATATGCATCATTCTTGTCAATGATAAGCCCACCTGCAACGATTGGG
>DAMDIS010000076.1:10857-12372 GCA_032100885.1 Proteiniclasticum sp. | reverse complement strand
TAGCGGTTTTTTTTGTTTCTCCAATTGACGCTAAGAATAATAGTAATATAAATATCTAGTGTTAGTGAAAAGATTTCTTTATTTTCCAGATAGCCTATTAATTTTATTATCAGAATTCCGATATATATACCATAAGCATGAGAAGAGTCAGACGGCCGATGATCTTCTTATCTTAAATTTATGGCAAGGATGCCAACTTAATTTCAAGGAGGAACAATCAATGAGAATTAACAACAACATTTCAGCAATGAACACTTACTCAAGATTAACATCTGCACAGGGTGCTCAAGCTAAATCACTTGAAAAACTTTCATCAGGTCTTAGAATCAATAGAGCAGGTGATGACGCTGCTGGACTTGCAATTTCAGAAAAGATGAGAGGTCAGATCAAAGGATTAAATCAGTCAGTTAGAAACGCACAGGATGGTATTTCACTGATTCAGACTGCAGAAGGTGCTCTTAACGAAACACACTCAATTCTTAACAGAATGAGAGAACTTGCGGTTCAGAGTTCAAATGATACGAACACGAATGATGATAGAGTAGAAATACAAAAAGAAATGGATCAGCTTTCTTCAGAAATTACACGGGTAGCAGATAATACAGAGTTTAATACACAGAACCTCTTAGACGGTACTTTCGCTGATAAGAAATTCCATATTGGAGCTAACGAAGGTCAGGCAATGGATATTTCGATAAGCAACATGAAAGGTACAAATTTAGCAGTAGAAAAGACATTTACTGCTGCTGGTACAGGAAGTGGATCTGCAACAATTTCCGATGGTTCAAATTCCTTTACTTACTATACAAAAGATGCTACTTTTACTCCAAGTGCTGCTGGAAGTACAGCAATAACTGCTAGAGCTAATGGATACTATGATGCTACAAGTGGTTTTTTAAGACTTGAATCAGATGAAATTACAGCAACCGAAACAAGAAGTCTTGGAATAAATGTAACAACACAAACAGCTGCTGATAAAGCGATAACAACAATCGATAATGCAATTACAAGTGTTTCAGCAGAGAGATCAAAACTTGGTGCTGTTCAGAATAGACTCGACCATACCATTAATAACTTGACTGCAACATCTGAAAATCTTTCAGCTGCAGAGTCAAGAATCAGAGACGTTGATATGGCTAAGGAAATGATGGAGTTCACCAAGAACAACATCCTGAACCAGGCTTCTACTGCAATGCTGGCTCAGGCTAACCAGATGCCACAGGGAGTCCTACAGCTATTAGGCTAAGAGTTTTTTTATTAAGACATAAGAAATTCGCGAAAACGGAAGTTCGCATGAAAATTCAAGGAGGAAATAAATGAGAATTAACAATAACATTTCAGCTATGAATACTTACTCAAGACTTACATCTGCTCAAGGAGCTCAGTCAAAGTCATTAGAAAAGCTATCATCTGGCCTACGAATTAATAGAGCTGGTGATGATGCAGCTGGGCTTGCAATCTCTGAGAAAATGAGAGGCCAGATAAAAGGTCTAAATCAGTCCGTAAGAAATGCGC
>DAMDIS010000076.1:1937-10847 GCA_032100885.1 Proteiniclasticum sp. | reverse complement strand
AATTTCATTAATCCAAACGGCTGAAGGTGCTCTTAATGAAACCCACTCCATTCTCAATAGAATGAGAGAACTTGCAGTACAGAGTTCCAATGACACTAATACAAATGAAGACAGATCTGAAATACAGAAAGAAATGGATCAGCTATCCACAGAAATTTCAAGGATTTCTAGCAACACCGAATTTAACACACAAAATCTACTTGATGGTGGTTTTACTGATAAGAAGTTTCATATTGGTGCAAACGAAAATCAATCAATGAGTATTTCTGTTAATGATATGGGATCAAATGCATTGGGAGTTGAAGGTAAAGCGGGAGCTGCAATAAGCCTTACAGATATGACTGGAGTCACAATTCGTTCACGCGAAGGTGACGCGATTACAATTGATATTTATGAGCAACAGTCAGGGGATAAAGCCGATGTGAATGAAACTACAACTAGTAGAAGTGGTAGTACGATTACAGTCAAGCTCGCACAAAAGGGCTATGATACAGCTGGAACAACTGAAGGTGCAATCACTGCAAATTCGGAAGATGTCTTAAAGGCTCTAGAGGCTTCTGGAGATGTTATTGTTGAAAGAGGTGCAACATATACAGATGCAATTGCAAACACTACAGCAGGAATAACATACGCAGCTACCACAGTTGCTGGTAAGGATGCTACTTATAATAAGAATGTTGGTGTGAACGTTTCAACACAAGCTAAAGCGGATCAAGCAATCACAACTATTGATAATGCAATTACTTCGGTTTCTGCAGAACGATCAAAGTTAGGAGCGATTCAGAATAGATTGGATCACACAATAAATAATTTAACAGCAACATCTGAAAATCTTTCAGCTGCTGAGTCAAGAATCAGAGATGTTGATATGGCTAAGGAGATGATGGAATTCACTAAGAATAACATCCTTAACCAGGCTTCAACAGCTATGCTTGCACAGGCTAACCAGATGCCACAGGGCGTTTTACAGCTTCTAGGTTAATAAATAAATAGTCAAGTATAGGATTCGGGATTATTCCGGATCCTATTTTAATATCCAGTGTTATTAAGTTGAGGCTTCAGCCGATATTATTATCAAGAGGTGAATATATGAAAGTGAATGGAACTGAAGAAATTATCAAACTACTTCTTGAAGTCAAAGTTGGTGAAGGTGGAATTAAAAATCCTGATAGAACTGAAAATCTTGAGAAGACACTCAAAAATGTTGATGAGATGATTCGAAAAGATGAATTTATGCAAAGTGGAAAGGTAAATAATGTTAAAACGGAGATTCAGTTTACCAAGAATCTCTATGAATCACCTGAAGCATATCTACATAGAATATCTAAAGAAGTTATTAATGTAAGAGAAAACGAGAGGATAAATCTGGATGATAGTGTTCTTCATTATAACTTAAATAACAATGAAATTGGAGATACTATAACCAGATCAGGTTTGCTGAAAGATGTTCTGTCACCCATAAATGAGAAAAGCAACAAGACACTCGGAGATATTCATAATAAATGGTTATCAAAAGTCATTGTTATTTTTTTACTTGTTCTGTTCATATATTTCTTATTTATACAGTAATCATATTGAGGTAAATGACTTAACTAATGTCGAGTTTAGCCGACATAGATAGAAAGGGTAATTATCAGTAAGATAATTACTGATAATGAATGATTGAGGATGTGAAAACTTTGATTCATGTTTCAGGAATAACAGATAACAATGTAAAATCCGTGTCTAAGGTTGAACCAGTCAAGCTACAGAAAATCAATCCTAATATCAGAACCGACAAAACCACTGAGCACAGGAAATTTCCCGATAAAGAAGAAGAGGATTACACAAAAGAAGAAGTGGAACGAGCTGTATCAAGTACAAATCGTCTGCTTAATGATGAACATAAGACCCAGTATAAATTTGAGGTCCATGAAGGAACAGGCAGAGTTATGGTGAACCTTGTGGATACTAATACAAAAGAAGTGATTAAAGAAATACCCCCAGAGAAAATCCTGGATCTTGTTGCAAACATCTGGGAAAGGCTGGGCATCTTAGTTGATGAAAGGGGATAAACATGGCAATTAATTTTATGGGCTCCTATTCAGGGATTGATCAGAGTACAATAGAGCAGCTGATGGCTATTGAGAAAAGACCGCTCATTCAGCTTTCTTCAAAGAAAACCACCATGGAAACACAGAAGAATGCTTGGAACGATGTTCGCACAAGGCTTACGAATCTCTTTGATAAAATAAAAGCACTACAGAATACTGATACCTACACTGCGATGAAAGCAACATCAGGAGAATCGGCAAACATTACAACCAGCAAGAATACACCTGAGGGAACATATGAAATCAGTGTGAAACAGCTTGCTACAAGAGCTTCCTTTATCGGAGGAAAAGTATTGACTGATGGACAGGATATAACCACAGCACTTGGTGTTGAAGGTAAATTCTCTATTAATGGAGACCCTGAGAAACCAGAGAATTATATCGCAGTTACAGCTGCAGATTCTATTAAGACGATTGCTGATAAAATCAATGGGTTAAGCAAGGAAAATGGTGTAAGAGCTTCAATCATTGATAATCGACTGGTGCTATCCAATGTAGAAACTGGGGAAACAGACATCACACTTGCAAATATTGAAGGCACTGTTTTGGATAAAATTGGGCTTGATTCAGCTGTTAATATTGATGCAGTAATTATTGCGGGAAAAGATGCTGAATTTAGCGTAAATGGTGTTGAAGTCGTTAAGAAAAGCAACAGTGTTAAAGATGTTATTGAATATACAACAATAAATCTAGTAAAGGAACATCCAGCAGGACAGAGTGACTCAATTGTAGTCACTAAGGACACTTCAAAAGTGGAAGAATCTGTGAAAGCCTTTGTTGATCAGTACAATTCCACCATGAGTTTTATCGAAGATAAGATGAAAGCTGGAACTCCCGGAGAATCAGCTTCAAGGGGAACTCTTGCAGGAGACAGTTCCCTAATAAGACTTCAGTCTACATTACGATCCATGGTGACATCATCACTTGCTAACGAAAACACAGGAATCAGTGATATCTCACAGCTTGGTGTAAGTACAGTAGATAAATTTGGACAGCTGTCATTTGATTCAGCTAAACTTAAAGACGCACTCAACGAAGATCCAATTGCAGTTCAAAACTTCTTTTCCAGTAAAAATGCAGAAGGAAAGGATATCGGATTCTCTCCAAGGCTCAATTCCTATATTGACAGCTTTTCTTCATCTACAGGGATTATAAAGGGGAAAACCGATAGTTTTGATCGTAGCATAAAGGATATCGGTAAACAGGTTGATAGTTTTACACTCCGAATGGAACGAAAAGAAGCATACTATGTCAATATGTTTGCAAAACTTGATACTGCCATGATGCAGTCTGAATCACAGATGGGATGGCTGACAAGCCAGATTTCATCCATGACACCAGCTAAAAAGTAGGAGGATTAATTCATGTACGCAACAAATAATGCCTATGCCACTGCAGGAAATGCATACAAGAGCAATGAAGTTTTGACAGCACCTAGGAAGAAGCTTGTGATCATGCTTTATGACGGTGCAATCAAGAACCTGAAGCTTTCGAAACTAGCCATGGCAGATAAAGATATTGAAAAAGCAAATAATGCCATCATCAAAGCGCAGAACATTCTCGCTGAATTTATGAGCACCCTTAACTTCGATGAAGGCGGAGAAATCGCCAAAGGTCTTATGACTCTCTATCAGTATATGTATGACAGAACCATCAGGGCCAATATCGATAAGAATCCAGATATCGTAGATGAAGTGATTGCTCTTCTGGAAGATCTCAGAGATACCTGGAGCCAGATATGACGAATTACATTAATCTCCTTATAGAGAAGAAGAGAATTCTTCTTGAGGCCTATGAAGAGACCAAGATTTCTGGAGTTGATATTGAAGAGTGTATTAATGTGCTTTCTACAAATAACATCAGGTTTGATGAGCTGAAGGCTATCCAAGTCAAACTTTCTCTTCTTATGGAAGAAGGTGACATAGAAGAGGGAAATCTTCAAAGAGAGATCCTTAATCTTCTAGTTAAGATCAAAGACAACACCTTTAAGATTCAGAAGAGAATTGAAGAAGAAAAGAAGATCACCGCAAATGCCATCAATGATTTCTCCAGCGTAAAGCAGGTAGCATCAAGCTATGTCAAGAAAGAACAAGGACCTGTATTTGTGGATAAGGATTTTTAGATAGTAAGACAGAAAAATGAGATCAAATAGAGAGTGCAATCTTGGGTATAGATTCCGCACTTGAAAGATGAATCAATAATTTAAGATGAAAAGAGGAAAATACATTGGAATCATTTTGGGAAACATTCAGAAAGAAGTCAAAGCTTAAGGATAAGTTGAAATATAAATTTCCTGAGTTTAAAAAGAGTGCAAAGGTAAAGAAAGTAAAAGCGGAGAAAGTGGAAGGACGCAGAAGTCTTTTTTCTAAGAACAGAGATGAGAAGACTGTAAAAACAAAGCAGAGCATTGGTAAAAAACTCATTGTCATGACCCTTCTTATGGTCGTCGTGCCTCTTCTTGTATCAAACATTGCAAGTCTTACCTACATGAACTCAAACTATGTTCAGGAAATGGAAAAGAACAACGGTGTTCTTGCAGATGCCATATCCGATCAGGTCAGCGCTTTTGTTGAAAAGGGCTTCAATGTGACTGAACAGCTTTCTGTAAACAATGATGTCAGAGAGTATCAGGGACTTGCCCAGTCAAGCGTGCTTGCAAGTACAGCAAGAAGCCATGACTACTTTGATCTAATCTATATAGTGGATGAGACGGGAATGCAGACAGCAAGAAGTGCTGGTAAACTTGGAGACAGCTCTGAGAGATGGTGGTTCCTGAAGACTAAGGAAGAGAAGAAGGCCTTTGTCAGTCAGTCCTACTATTCACAGAACGGTAATGTGCCTGTAACGACCATAGCCATGCCGGTGTATAACCAGAACATGAAGTTCCTGGGCGTCATCGGTTCAGACATCAAGCTCAATGCCCTTCAGAAGCTCGTAGAAGAGTACAGTGAAGGTAGCAGACATGCATTCATTATAGACGGTGAAGGCGTTGTCATCGCCCATAAGAATACCAACATGGTATCTGAGATGTTCAACTACATAACACTGAACAAGAGTGTGCTTCTGAAAGATGCTACAGGAAAGCCTATATTGGATGAGAACCGAAACGAGAAAGTAAATATCGTTCCGGTAAAAGCTCCAGCAGAGCTTAGTGCCATTGCAAAGAAGGCTCTGGCAGGAGAAAGCGGTTTTGAAAGCTATACAGATACTGACGGAACAGATGTAGTGAGCGCATATAAGGCGATCGAACTTCCAGGCGTATCACAGCCATGGGCGGTCATCACAGTGGAAAGCAAAGCAGATGCCATGGCGTTCATCAACAATACCATCTATTTCAGCATCATCATCGCCATCGTTTCACTCATCATAGCAGCGATACTTGTCTCTATCTTTTCAAAGAGTATTTCAGGTCCCATCAGAACATCGTCTGAATACCTGAACAAGATTGCACACGGCGACTTCACCATTGATGTCAGCGATAATCTTCTGAAAAGAAAAGATGAAATCGGAACCATTTCCAACGGCATCGAAGAGATGAAGAATTCCTTAAGGCATCTGGTGAGCCAGATCAAGGATTCCTCAAGAGATATCGACCATCAGGTGGAAAACTCCATGAACAGCATCATGGAACTGAACACAAACCTTGAGAGTGTTTCTGCAACCACTGAAGAGCTTGCAGCAAGCACACAGGAAACAGCAGCTTCTTCAGAAGAAATGTCTGCAGCAACCTCAGAAATCGAAAAAGCGGTTCATTCCATCGCAGAGCGTTCCCAGCAGGGTGCGGTCACCGCAAGGGAAACTGCAGAGAGAGCTGACAGAACAGAGAAAAAGGTCAAAGAAGCTCAGCAGAAATCCAAGGAGATCTTCATTCAGACAAAAGATGAACTGGAAAAAGCCATTGAGGCTTCAAAGGTTGTGGATCAGATCAGAGTCCTCTCTGATGCGATTCTTCAGATCACAGCTCAGACGAACCTTCTAGCCCTGAATGCAGCAATAGAAGCGGCAAGAGCAGGAGAGGCGGGCAGAGGATTCTCCGTAGTTGCGGATGAAATCAGAAAGCTTGCAGAGCAGAGCAAGAATGCCGCAACGCAGATTCAGGATGTCACATCCAAGGTTACAACATCCGTCCAGAACCTCTCAGGCAGCTCAAATGAGCTCCTAAGCTATGTCGAGAAGGACGTGCAGAGCGATTACCAGAGCATGCTCGAGGTTGCAGCCAAGTACAATGATGATGCAAGATACTTTGATGATCTGGTCACTGAGTTCAGTGCAACATCGGAAGAGCTTCTGGCGTCCATTGAAAGCGTAGTTGCTGCCATAGACGGCGTTGCCTCAGCTGCCAACGACAGTGCCAGCGGAACATCAGACATTGCGGAGAAGATTTCGGAATCCACCATCAAGTCCAGTATCGTAATGGATGAAATGGTCAGGACTAAAGAGCAGTCAGATAATCTGAAGCAGGAGACAACCAAGTTCAAATTGTAAACTGAAAACAGTATTTTATAAGAACTGAATAAAGATGTACAAATACTGAATAATGGTGAGGAAGGCGAGAGTCTTCCTCATTTTTTTAATAGGAAATAAATATCAGTTAGTGATGAAATATACGATGAAAGAATGTCTTATCATATATAAAAAGATGAATAGTATAGAACCTGAGCTCAAAGAAATTTATTACAAATAAATATGAATGAAATTAAAATCCTATTACCGAAAATCAACGAATCAAACGATTCTAGAAAGAAGCGACAAGTTATACATACGTGCATGTCGAAATTTTGATGAATAGTCATTTGATTTCCAAAGCTCTTTGAGTGTAATACACAAAATAGAATATTCTAAAAATATACAATCGTTCTATAATAGTGGGCATAGTGCTAAGGCATATATTTTGGATGATATGTTATTGATTTTTAAACATATTACCGGTAAAATGTAAAGGAACGATGAAGATGTAATAGAAAGTTCACATCGAGATATCATAATGAAATAAATATTCATTATATTTCCTATCTTTGTTAACAAATTATGGAGGATGACACATTGAAAGATCTGAGTTACAGCATCATGAAAAATGGACTGGATGCGTCCAGTGCAAGGCAGAAAGCCATTTCTTCTAACATTGCAAACGTTACAAAGTCAGCAGAGTTCATTTCGAATCCGAACTGGAAAAGGCTCTGGATAAATCCGGTAATAGCATGGTAAAAACCCATGAAGATCATCTGGGCGGTGCGACAGCTTCAGAAGTCAAAGGTGACATCAGGGTTTCCGATTCAGTCAGTATGGACGAAACGGGAAACAATGTGGATATCGACAGAGAAATGGTGGATCTTGCCGCCAATGAAATCTACTATTCCGCTCTAATCGAGCAGGTCAATCGAAAACTGAGCAATATGAGTTACGTCATAAACAGATAGACAGTCTAAAGAAGTCTAAAAATCTTGTACTCCCCTAATTATTGAAAACACAGTACATATTAAATGTATATGTTGCAGACTACATAATAACAATAAGCCATACCTATGGATTGGGATGGCCATAACATACCTGATTTAACTGCACAAAAAACATTGGAGGTCGTCTATGTCAGTATTTAATTCAATGAAAATCAATGCTTCAGGACTTACGCTTGAGAGAATGAAGCTCGATACCATATCTTCAAATATCGCCAATGTGAATACGACACGGACAGAAGAAGGAGGACCTTACCTTCGTAAGGAAGTCGTCTTCGAGGAAATGATCGAAAAGGCCTACAGCAAGGCAGCAGGGAAAAACGAAAGAGTTTCGTCAGGTGTCAAGGTCATGGAAATCTATGAAGATCCTGATAACCTGAGAAGTGTCTATAATCCGGAACATGTGGATGCAGACGAAGCGGGCTATGTCACCATGCCGAATGTCAACCTTCTCGATGAGATGGTCAGTCTGATTGAAGCCCAGAGATCCTATGAAGCAAATGCCACAGCACTCAAGGCAAGTAAAGCCATGCTGAACAAGGCGCTCGACATATCGAAAGGCTAGGAGGAATGATTAGATGTCACAGATGATCACATCATACGCAAATATTATGGACAGGTACGCAAACCTTGTCAGTCAGACAAAAAATCCTGATCTTCAGATCAGTGACAAGGAAATGGAAAGTCTTGGTCTTGGACAGAGCTTCGGCGATGTCTTTGCCAGTCAGATGGACAAACTGAATACCACTCAGATCAAAGCCGATGAACTGGCCATGGATTTCGCTTCAGGCAACACTGAAGATCTTCACCAGGTGATGATTGCAGCAGAAGAGGCAAGAATCAGTATGGAACTGGCTGTTCAGGTAAGAAACAAGATCATTGAAGCATACAAAGAACTCAGCGCTATGCAGCTGTAAACTAAAAGCTTAATGAGCATTCGAAAAACAAGGCACTGTACTTTTTTCTAAGCCGACACCAGAGGAAGACATAAACCGCTTAATAAGAAAATATGACTGCTTGTATGAAAAGCTCGCTTCCTCAAACATTAAAATGTATCTTGACGGAATATTGGAGGCGATTTTTATCGGGCAGTTTTTTGCTGTAAATGATTCAGATCGTGCACCGGTCATCATAATAATGGAAATAAATCACCTGCAGATAAGGAGCAATGATTAATGGAAATGACGAAAAGCATCACCCAGAAAATAAAGGGCGGGTGGGAAAAAATCGATCAGGGAAAGAGAAAAGCGCTGGTTCTGGCCATAAGCGCCATAACGCTTCTTGTTGTCCTTTTTTCCGTATACAGCAATCAGGTGACTTATGCAGCTCTGTTTACAGGACTTGAGATCCAGGATGCCGCAGCC
>DAMDIS010000076.1:0-1927 GCA_032100885.1 Proteiniclasticum sp. | reverse complement strand
GGATACTCGAGGAAATATAAAATACAAGCTTGAGAACGGGGGCTCCGACATCTATGTGGATGAGAAGTTCGTGGACAAGTACAGACTGGATCTTGCCATGAACGGCATGATGCCGGAAAACTCCACTGGCTATGAGATATTTGACGATATGGGGATGATGGTCACAGATGAGGACCGTAAGATCATGTACCAGAGAGCCCTTGAAGGTGAGCTTCAGCGCTCCGTCATGTCTCTTTCGGAGATCGACAGCGCAAGGGTGCATCTTGTCATGAGTGAAGACAGTATATTCGACACAGAAAGAAGAGAAGCTTCAGCATCGGTGATCCTCAACATGAAGGCCGGAGCGAAGCTTTCTGCCGATTCTGTTCGCGGGATCATCGCACTCATAACTGGAGCCGTGGACAATCTGCCTGAAGCGAAGGTCAGAGTCATCGACGCAAAGGGAAATCTTCTCAGTCTCGGCCTTGCTTCCGGGACGGAAGCATCCGGTATCGGTCTTCTTGACAAGCAGAGAGAAATCAAGAAGAACTTCGAAACGGAGATCGAAAACAATATCCTGAGCCTTCTTGGGCCGGCCTTCGGACCGGATAAGATCAAGATTGCCGTATACGCAGATCTTGATTTCGATGCACAGGAGCAGACTGTAATCAGCTATGAAAACCCTGTAGTAAGATCCGAGCAGGTCAGTGTAACAGGCCCTGAACTCAACGTGGAGGACATCACGGGAACTCCTGTGGGGGATAATGCCCAGAACGTTCTTGACGGAGATGAGGACAGTCCGGGTTCCTATGACGGAACCGTTAACTATGAGCTGACAGAATCCAGAACCAATACCGTAAGAGCACCCGGAAAAGTGACGAAGCTCTCCACATCGGTACTCTTCGACGGAAATCTTACGGAAGCCCAGCTTCTTGCCATAAGAAACCTGGTTTCCACCGCTACAGGATATGATCTCAATCGAGGAGACATCATCAGCGTAGAAGGCGTGGTATTTGACAAGAGCTACCAGGAAGAAATCGACAAGAAGCTCGAAGAGCAGAGGCTTCTGGATGAGGCGAACAGAACATTTATGGAAAAATATGGAGACTATATCTACCTCGGATTATTCGCTCTTCTGGGTCTTATCGCAGTCATTTCCATCATGAAGGTACTCTTTGGAAAGAAGAAGAGAAAGAACGAAGAAGAAGAATTCACCATGCTCCCACAGGCGGTAGAGCCAGTAGGAGAAACCGTAGACATCATTGATGAAGTCTACCAGAAATTTGAAGTCAGAGAGAATCAGAAGGAGAAACAGATCAAGGAGTATGCGGAAGAGCATCCTGAGATCGCCGCTGATCTCATCAAGGCTTGGATGAAAGAATGAGGATGAAGAAGGATGCAAAGTAAGGAAAACGGCATAAAGAAGGCAGCAATCCTGCTCATCTCCCTGGGACCGGAGATCTCATCTCAGATACTGAAAATGCTGCTGGACGAGATGATCCAGAAGGTCACCTACGAGATCGCAAATATTGAATATGTTGAACCCCACGACAGAGAGCAGGTCATCGCCGATTTCATGGATATGGCCTCTGCCCGTGAATATATCCTGGACGGCGGACTGGATTATGCCAGGAACCTTTTAAACAAGGCGCTGGGCTCAGTAAGAGCTAAGGAAATCATTGAAGTGCTCACCCAGATCCAGCAGAGGGAAAAGCCCTTTGCCATTCTGAGAAAGGCGGATACTCACCAGCTGGCGAACATGCTCGCCAATGAGCATCCTCAGACCATAGCGCTCATCATGTGCTATATCCAGCCAGATAAGGCTGCAAATGTTCTGGCACTCTTCCCTCATGAGCTGCAGACTGAAGTTGCCGAGAGAATCGGCGTCATCAACCGTACCTCTCCTGCAGTCATCAAGAAGATCGAGGCCATCGTCCAGAACAAGTTC
>DAMDIS010000075.1:10904-12600 GCA_032100885.1 Proteiniclasticum sp. | reverse complement strand
CGGTGTAAGCATATCTCTTCTTCATAAAAACGACGAGATCTTCTACTCCGATCAGATGCCTATCGTGAACAACTACAGCATCAGAAGCGCTGTTGAAAAACTGAAAATGAAACTCATATAAATGGAGGAGATTATCATGGAGAAAAGAGATCTGAAACTGTCTGGTGCCACAGTGGCAACCGGTGGAGAATATAGGGATGTCAGAGTATCTGGCGCAAGCAAAATCACGTCGGATATCCTGTGTGAAACGATGAATATTTCAGGGGCCATAACGGTAGACGGAAATGTAGACGCAAAAAGCTGTAAAGTGTCAGGAGCCTGTAAGATAAGCGGAAACGTGAAATCGGATGAAATCAGAATCTCAGGTGGCTCTTCCATAACCGGAATACTGACCGGAAAAGAGATCACTCTTGCTGGAGGCATAAAGGTCGGAGGGGACATCAAAAGCAATATGCTTAAACTTTCAGGGGAAATCACAGTTGGCGGAGATATGGAATGTGAAGAATTCAGACTCTCAGGCGGAATAAACTCAAAAGGTGTCGTCAACTGCGAAAAATGTGAACTTGAACTTGCTGCAAGGTCTGAGCTCAATGAACTTGTAGGCGCTTATATCAGTGTGAGAGAAGGAAACGGTGTTACCGGCGGAATCATAAAGAACCTGCTTGGAAAAGGCAAAGGCAGTCTCAAGGTGAATCTTGTTGAAGGAGATGAAATCTATCTTGAGAATACCACCTGCGAAATGGTCAGAGGTGAGAAGATCACCATCGGTCCTGGGTGCAGGATCGGAACCGTAGAATATGCCGAGCTTCTGGAAATCCATCCTGATTCAAGAGTGGAGAATAAAATTGAAAGATAAGGAGAAAATAAAATGAAAAAATATGATATGTATTATATTACCCACGAAGGTGAAATCCTTGCCCCGGACAAAACTGAAGGGATTTCATGGAAGATGAAAAATCTGTTAAACGGCAGAGACAGTTCATTAGACTACAAGGCTGACAATATGTACAAGATTCAGCAGGAAGCCATGAGAGAATGGATCATGAAGATGAAGTGGTAATCTCTGACCCTGTCTGCGAACTTTTTTGTGGCAGCCTGTCAGAGGAGAAAACTTCTAAGGAGACCCTGGCAGGCTGATATGAGGAGATAAACAATGAGAAAATCAGAATATGAAGCAATGCTTATGGATGATCAGGGAAGGATCTATGATCCGGAGACGCTGGATACCAGCTGGAAGGTCATGAAAGCACTGAAAGAAATGGACAAAGGGAAGAAAATGAAAGGTGAGCCGGAAAAGAAAAACGGCCATCCTGTTCTTCACTGGCTGGTCCAGAGAAAAAGAATCTAGTTCAGGAAATTAATGATCGGAATACTGGTCATAGAGAAGAAAAATGACCACATGGAGGATGAGAGTATGGAACCAAGGGACATCAAAAGCATGGGCGATATCAGACTGGAGAGCGGCGAGTATGGTGACATCATCAGTGCAGGCGATCTTAAGATCAACGGAAGTGTCAAAGCGAACTTCATCAAGGCAGCAGGTGACCTTAAAGCAAAAGAGGAAATCGAGGTCGTGAAAATATCCGTCTTCGGGGATGCAAAGTTCAAGAAAGCGGTTAAAGCGGATGATGCCAGCATCTACGGTGATGCAGAATTTCAGGATAAACTCACAGGTACGGAGATCAGGATTTTTGGT
>DAMDIS010000075.1:0-10894 GCA_032100885.1 Proteiniclasticum sp. | reverse complement strand
CAGTCGTTGTGGATGCAGAAAAGATGACCGTGAACGGTGAAATCGACAAAGCATCTGAAATTAATGCCGAAGAGCTCACATTAAATGGAGAGTTCCATGTGGATGGTGCGATGAACATCGGACACGGCAGGTTCAATCTGGCAGGTGATTCAAGGGTTAAAGAAATATTCTGCGAGCAGCTTGAAGTTAAAGTCAGCAAGGATTCATTCCAGGGGATTTTATCCGGACTTCTTTCAAGGACAAACAGCGGAAGACTGAAAGTGGACCTGATTGAGGGAGATGATATCTTTCTTGAACATACAACAGCGGATATTGTGCGCGGAAAGATCGTTCGGATCGGTGAAGGTTCAAAGATCGGAAAGGTGGAGTACAGCGACACCCTGGAGATTTTTGAAGGAGGAACCGTAGAGGTCAAAGAAGAATTCTAGAAGGTTAGTGCTCGGATTAATATGAAGATCCCGATGTTTAAAGGTCTTCATGAATATCTGATTTCTATATATGCCCCATTGCTCCATGGAACACTCATCTGTGGACAGTCATTTTTTCTTAGGACGCCATCAGGCGTCCTTTTCCTTTTCCTGAACCATATCTGAGAGTGGATAATTAACCCTTGCGTTACCGAAATGAAGATTAATCATCATAGAGATATTTCTGACTGTTTTATGTAAGATTTTCTGAAAAATGGTATGATTTAAACATGAAATGTAATTTTATTCGCATTTATGACTGATTATGTTTGCTGAAGAAAGACAGTGAAAAATTGCTGAAATCATGGAGGACAGTTCAAGGCTGAAAGCCCTTGAACTGGCTGTACAGTTTGGTGTTTCTGAATCCACTACACGTAGAGATCTTAAGGAAATGGAAGAACTTAAGATGCTTAAGAGGACCCATGGCGGAGCAGTCAGTGTAGAAAAATGAGGGTTTGCATCGAGTGATAAGGAGAAGAAGGAAGCGTATTATGAAGAAAAAGGAAGAACTGGTGAGCTGGCAGCAAAGATGGTGCAAAAGGGATCCTAACTGCTGGTGAATGATGAAATGAAAGCAATCGAGGAAAAGAACGAGACTGAAAGGAAAAGATGAGGAGGGGTGTCTTAAATGGTCATTACCGTAACGCTGAATCCTGCACTGGATAAGACAATGGTGTTAGATGGAATTGAGATCGGTGAAGTCAACCGAACAGTTTCATCGAGAAATGATATTGGAGGAAAAGGCATCAATGTTTCAAAAGTGCTGAATGCCTTCGGAACCAGATCTATTGCCACTGGATTTCTAGGGCGAAGTTCAGAAAATCTCTTTAGTCAGGAACTGAAAAGACTCATGATCGATGACCGCTTTGTCAGAGTGGAGGGTACGACAAGAACCAATGTCAAGCTGGTCGATATCAGAAACAGAACCCATACGGATATCAACGAACCGGGTCCCGAAATCAGCAGTGAGGAGCTGGAGGAGTTTTTCAGGGTTTTTGAAGAATCTGTAAGTGAAGGAGACATGGTGGTCCTTTCTGGCGGGATTCTGCCCAATATTCGTGCAGACATCTATGCAGTACTCACAAGAAGAGCTAAGGACAAGGGCGCCATGGTGATTGTCGATGCTGAAGGGGAAGCCCTGAGGCTTGCACTTGCTGAGATACCTTACCTGATCAAACCCAATGAGAAAGAACTGGCATCATATCTGGGAAAAGGAGTCCTTTCTGAATTGGAAATCATCCATGAAGCCAAAGAACTTGTGGCAAAAGGAATCAGAAAATTACTGGTTTCAAGAGGACACAATGGAAGTATCCTCGTCACAGAGAACGGGGTTCTCATAGGACACGGAAGTAAGGTCAAGGTAAAGAGTACAGTAGGTGCAGGAGATTCAATGGTCGCAGCTCTAGTACACGCAGAGATGCACAAGCTTGATGACTTTGAAACACTGGCACTAGCCCAGGCAACCGGCACAGCTGCTGTCACGACTGAGGGAACAAGAGCCTGCACGATAGAAGAAGTGGATTGTTATCTGAAGTCTGCCAGAGAGAAAATTGAGGAGGTAGTGAAGCGCTCTCCACTTAAATGATCAGCATCATTTTGAAGTGCTCGCTTCCTGGTCAATATCTCTAATGAGATGAGGTTCCCCAAGCTCATCGGGTGGCACCCACCCCTGGAATTTATGTCAACCTATTTTCAGAAGGTTTGTTGTCGGAGAAAACACTGCATCAGATTGATAAAGTGTTTTGATATAGTTGAGACATATTGACCACACCCTGATGACGAATATGTTCACTGGTATGGTCATAAATGGTATAATAGATTAATGTCTATTATGATGAAAACATAAAAATAAAGGTGGTGCTCTTCATTGAAAACGAACGTGAACATGAATAATACCCTGACAAAGCTCAGTGAATTCAAACATGAATCAACCTTTCAGGTACTGGAGTATGACGATCTCAAGGGAGGCAGCGATGTCAAAACCGCATTCATGCTTTCCTACATGCGTGAGGCGAACATCAAGCTCAGGCAGCTGAGAATCGTCCTTAGTGGTGGCGGTGTGTTCACCGAAGCAAATGCTTTGAGCTTCATGAGGGGGCCCATTGAAGTGTCGACAAGTACCGGCGGTCTTTTCAGCCTGTCCAAGAAATTCGTGACCTCCAAAATATCAGGTGAACCTGTGATCAAGCCCCATTATAAGGGGGTAGGAGAGCTCCTGCTGGAACCGTCCTTCGGACACTATGCGATGCTTGAACTGGAAAACGAGGAAATCATCATCGATGATTCACTGTTTTTTGCCGCGGAAGACTCCATAGAAATCGGCATCACCTCAATGAAGACAGTCAGTTCCGCATTATTTGGTACTGAAGGTCTGTTTCAAACTAAGCTTAAGGGATCAGGAATTGTAGTACTTGAGATTCCGGTACCGGAGACTGAAGTGTTCAAGTATTCCTTAGTTGATGATGTCCTTAAGATCGACGGAAATTTCTCTGTACTGAGAACAGGCGGAATCACATTCACTGTAGAGAAAACCACAAAGACGCTCATCGGATCGGGATTCAGCGGTGAAGGCCTGCTTAATGTCTTCAGAGGGACAGGGGAAGTCTGGCTCATGCCGACTAAAGTGGTCTATGACAGGATCATCAACGATGGTCTGACCTTCGGTGTAGGTGGCATGGACAACATGGTAAGGAAGAATCTGGAGAGACCGTCAAAAACCAGAGACAGGGATCAGGAAGAAAAGGAAAAGTAAGATCACTGAAACTTCACCGATGAGAGTTGGTATAATGAGCCCATGTGTAATATAATAGTAACGTTATGTAAGAAATCAACTTTAGAGATAAAAACAGTAAGGATGGTAAAATATGAGTAGAATGTTCGGAACAGATGGAGTTAGAGGTGTGGCAAACAGTGAACTGACACCTGAACTCGCTTTTCAGCTGGGTAAAGCCGGTGCTTTAGTCTTGACTAAAGGTGCGCACAAACCAAAGATTCTGGTGGCGAAGGATACAAGAATATCAGGAGATCTTCTTGAAAGTGCAATGGTTGCAGGAATTCTCAGTGTCGGCGCGGAGGCTGTGATTCTCGGAGTAGTACCTACTCCTGCGGTGGCATACCTTGTAAGGGAATATAAGGCTGATGCCGGGGTCATGATTTCAGCATCACACAACCCCGTCGAGTTCAACGGAAT
Source organism: Proteiniclasticum sp. (assembly GCA_032100885.1). Classification (GTDB taxonomy): domain Bacteria; phylum Bacillota; class Clostridia; order Clostridiales; family Clostridiaceae; genus Proteiniclasticum. The sequence continues at coordinate 7,237 of DAMDIS010000075.1, read as the reverse complement.
CAAGTTCTTCAACAGAGAGGGATTCAAGCTGAGCGACGCTCTGGAAGATGATATCCAGAAGCTGATCGAGGATCGTTTTGAGGGGGTTTCTGTACCCACAGGCGGAGAAATCGGACATGTCAGCCATTCTGAGCAGGCAACGGAGGATTATGTGAACTTTGCCGTCAGTACCCTTAAAGGTGACCTTAAGGGCATGAAAGTTGCACTTGACTGTGCCAACGGAGCAAGCTACAAGTCGGCTGTCATGGCATTTGAAAGACTGGGAGCTGAAGTGTTTGTGATACACAACGAGCCGAACGGCATCAACATCAATGCACACTGCGGATCTACCCATCCGGAAGATCTGATGAAGTTTGTGGTGGAAAACGGATGCGACCTGGGTCTTGCATTTGATGGAGATTCAGACCGCTGCCTGGCAGTGGACGAGAAGGGAAATCTTGTCAATGGAGATTTCATCATCCTCATCGCAGGGCTTTACCTTAAGGAAATGGGCAGACTGAAGGATGACACCATCGTTGTGACTGTAATGAGCAACCTGGGTCTTATGCTTGCTGCTAAAGAACTGGGGATAAATGTTGCCACCACCGCAGTGGGCGACAGATATGTTCTGGAGAATATCATGGAGAATGACTACACCATCGGTGGTGAACAGTCAGGCCATGTCATCTTCAAGGACTTCAATACTACAGGTGACGGCATCGTCACTGCAATTCAGCTTGCTTCCATTGTAAAAGCAAGGGGGAAGAAGCTTAGCGAACTTTCGGAAATCATGAAGGAACTTCCTCAGGTTCTTGTGAATGTAAAAATTCCAAATGAGATGAAGAACATCCATAAGACAGATGAAGAGGTCATGAACCTCATAAAGTCTGTAGAAGAAAAACTTGAAGGCAAGGGTCGGGTTCTCATCAGACCATCCGGTACCGAGCCTCTGGTCAGGATTATGCTGGAAGGCGAAGATCTTCAGGAAATCACTGAAGCAGCAAACAGTATTGCAGAGCTGATCAGGAGCAGAATCTAAATAGATAAAGAAATCATGAGAATGATGTCCTTAAAAAGACGTTGTTCTCATTTCTTGGCAAAAAAACACAGTTTTGACAAAAAATTGTTATTATTTCGCAATCTATTGCTGATTTTAGTATGGTTAAATAATAAAAAGAGGAGGTGGAGCCATGAAGGTAATCATTCTAATACTGTCCATGTTCTTTCTCACCTCATGCAGTGCAGCGGAGCTTGTAAGCGACAGCGACACCATGATGGAAAGAGGGACACCAGCTGAGACCGCATTAACCTATGAGAATAATATGATGATCGAGATTATGAATTTCAGGACATCGGATTCGCTGGATATGGAGAGTGAAAACAGAATCATCAGGACCTATGAAGAATTCAGTGACTACAACAATGACTATGCCATACTTGAAAATCCTTTTTTCATTGATGACATGAGTTTGAACGAGCTGGAAAAAGTGAATGAAGACTTTTTTGTCAAACAGGGATTCGTGGCTGTGGTCCTCGTGGAAAGTTCAGGTTCCAATTCCGTACAGGGTGAGAATCTGGTCATCAAGGACAATATCGCTGAAGCGTTCATCAACAGAACCGAAGCAGGCGTCGGTCCCATGGATATCGCCACAAGGCATGTCCTTTACACAGTAAATCAGGAAGAGCTTCAGAATATCGATGAAGTCAAGGTAACGGTAAGCCTGAGCAAATAGAGTTTTAAAGGCAAGTGAAAGGTAACCCCTTCTGCTTGTCTTTTTTTTGCTCACACACCCTTTAGACACTCGGTATTTATCAGGGTATAATGTTCATAAGAAAATATATGGTAAAGAGAGGTTCAGTTTATGAGCAGCAACATTTTTGATGATTTCAGACTCAATCCCATCGGACTTGGCACAAATGCAGTGGGTAATCCGAACTACAACCCCATCAGTGAAGAAGAATCTCATAACATGATTCTTACAGCCCTTGATCTTGGCGTCAATTTCTTCGACTCAGCCTTCTATTACGGAATGGGCCACTCTGAAGAGGTCATAGGCAATGTGCTGAAGAAGTGCAATGCAAGAAACAAGATTCTTCTGGCGACAAAAGGTGCCCATAAGATTGCAGGCGGCGAAATTGTTGTGGACAACAGCCCCAACTTTCTGGTAGAGGAGGTCTACAAGTCTCTGAAGAGGCTCCAGACGGATTATATCGATCTTTACTACATCCACTTCCCTGATGACAAAACACCGAAATACGAAGCGGTAGGGGCACTGCAGAGACTTAGGGAAAAAGGGATCATCAAAGAGATCGGAGTCTCCAATTTTTCCATCGAGCAGATCAGAGAAGCGAATCGTGACGGCTATATCGATGTGGTGCAGGATGAGTACAATCTTCTTTCAAGAGACAAGGAAAAAGAATTTATTCCTTATCTCAGAAAAAGCAACATCGCATTCATACCCTACTTCCCTCTGGCTTCTGGTCTTCTCACAGGAAAGTATCATAAGGATTCCGACATACCTGAAAGAAGAAGGAAGAATCCGAACTTCTCCACAAAATATAAGGAGAATCTGAGAAAGATCGATGTGCTTAAAGACATCGCCGGCGAGAAGGGCTGCGCTGTGTATCAGCTGGTTCTTGCATGGTATCTCAGCACCGATTTTATTGATGCCGTGATCCCCGGCGCGAAAAATGCGCAGCAGATCAGAGACAATCAGAAGACTGGTTCTGTCAGCATCACCGATCAGGAATTCAGGGAGATTGATGAGCTTTTCAGGTAGATCAGAAAAAGTGCAGTCTCAGGATGTCCAAGATTGCACTTTCTACTTGTCAAAATGCCGTCTGAGAGGTTATACTAGGTTTTGTATGGAGAGATGTCCGAGAGGTCGAAGGTGAAAGTCTCGAAAACTTTTGTACGCTTTATCGCGTACCGAGGGTTCGAATCCCTCTCTCTCCGCCACAAAGAAAAGCGGGTTTCCTTAAATTTGAGGAAAACCGCTTTTTTTTTATTTAGCGGGCATTAAGCCTGCGATACTTGGGCTGCTTTGCTCTCCACAAGAGAGTTCAGCCATTTTCCGCTGTTTGTTCTGGATAGCCCGAAGAAGAGACGAACGACTTCATGAATCCCTGCTGCGATATAGATGACAGGAAAGGGTGCTGAGATGTACAGCATAAAGGCAGTGAGTGGAATACTGAACAGCCATACGGTAAGTGTATCCAGCCAGAGGACATATCTTGTATCTCCACCCACCCGGAGTATACCGACATTGTTGACATAGTTGAAGTGCTTGAATGCGGATAGACCGGCAAAGATATAGAGAAGCGTTTTTGAAAGATTCTCCACATCTGGGGTGATGTTGTACAGCGTAAGCAGTCTCGGACTGAAGAGCACAATCAGGGAAGCGGTGAGAACCGAAAGCTTCATTGTCAGTCTGATGAAGTTCGATGCATATTCCTTTGCTTTGTCAAAGGCTTCTCTTCCCAGCTCATGTCCGATCATTACCGATGAGGCATCACTGATGCCCGTATAGATGCAGATGAAGATGAAGACAAGAGGATCGATTAGAGTCACTGCGGCAGTTTCACTGGTGCCCACTCGGGTATACATATAGAAAAAGGTGATGTCTCCCAAGGTCCAGGTGAGATGGTTGAAGATGGATGGAAGCGTGAGGGCAAAGTATTTTCTTGTGAATCCGTAGTTCTTCACGTAGGTGAAGGCTTTTGATCCGTACAGCTTCTCTCTGAACAGAAGCTTAAGAAGAAGAACTGTCTGGACAAGACGGGCGATGAGGGTTGCATAGGCTGCTCCTCTTATTCCAAGCTCTGGAAATCCAAGGGCTCCATATATGAGCACCCAGTTGAAAAAGGTGTTGGTTATCAGTGCGGCTACGCTGTATGCAGTAGGCTTGTGCACAATTCCCATGGTTTTGAGAATGACGCCGAAGAGCATACTCCACCCTGTAAGGAGATAGGTGAAGGCAATGATTCTCACATAGGAGACAGATGATGCGATCACCGCCTGGTCTTTGGAGAAAATGCCTAGAATCTCCTCTGCAAAGAACAGTGAAACTGTGCCGAAGAAAAGTGCGAAGAGGGTAATATATAGAAATACAAGATCAAGAGTTTTCTTGATGCCCTCTCTGTCCTTTCTGCCGAAATACTGAGCGGAGAAGATGGAAGCCCCGCTGACAAAACCCTGCAGGACAATGATCACAAACTGGGCGGACTTGTTGGCTATACCCACAGCCGCAATAGCTGTAACCCCAAGACCCCCGACCATCAGAGAATCCACCATGTTGAGCCCTGAAGTGATGAGGAGCTGTAGCGTTACGGGCAGGGCGAAAAAAAGCATTTTTTTATAGAAGGAAGTGTTATCTTTCATGTAGACCTCCGGAATTTCATTAAAGAACTGATCTGAGTCATCGGATAATAAGGCGCTGCATCTGAATCAGACAGACAGGGTTCAGTTTAAACAGATGGTTACAGGTCACAGGCCGGTCTATCCGAAGTTATCAATTCATTGTAGCAAAAAATGAGCAGAATTTCTCTTGTACATCGGCTTAGCATATCAAACTTCCGGCTGTTGCCAATGCACATGAACTGTTGATATACTAAATATAGATGAATTGGAGATGTATCAAATGTTCTGAGCCACAGGGGAAACTGTGGTCTGGAAGAATGAGCCATAACGAAGCAGAATTCGGGAGGATTTTTGTTCGTGGCAGTCAGATTTGTCTCATCCTGGTGCTCATCTGCCAGATGATCAGGCAAACTTACTCATAATCAGAAATCGGGAGAAGGGGAATGACCATGAATCTATGCGTATTTGACATTGGAGGCTCAAGAGTAAAATATGGTTACCATAGCGATGAGGGGCTTACGGACCAGGGTTCGTTTGTCACGCCAGAAACCTTCATGGAGATGAAAACTGAGCTCAATCATGTGCTGAACTGCTTTAGGCAAGAGTATGATCTTGATGGAGTCGCTTTTAGTGCGCCTGGGGCAGTGGACTGCAGAAATGGGGTAATCAGCGGCTTAAGCGCGGTGCCATATATACATAATTTTCCCATTCAAAAGGAATTTGAGGAGCTGTTTCATCTGCCGGTATCCATGGAAAATGATGCCAACTGTGCGGCTCTTGCTGAGCTTCATGAAGGGGCGGCGATGGATGCGGATAACGCGATATTCATGGTGATCGGGTCAGGTATCGGAGGAGCTGTGATCATTGACCGTACCCTTCATAGGGGAAGAAATCTCTTTGGCGGAGAATTCGGCTACATGCTCATTGACGGGCAGAACAGTCTCAGTTCACTCGGTAGTCCGGTGAAAATGGCTAAGCGCTACGCTACGGAATCAGGAGAAAAGTCAGTTGAAGGCAGCGAAGTGTTCAGGCTTGCAGATGAAGGGGAAGCTCTGGCTGTAAAGCATGTGGACATGCTCATCGATGCTCTTGCAAGGGGAATATTCAATCTTACCTGTGCGTTCAATCCGGATAAAATCATCATCGGTGGTGGAATCTCAAAACGGGAGGATCTTATAGCGAGACTCCAGTTAAGGACGCAGTTGTACATGGAAGGAAAGGGCGCTGAGGGGATAGAGGTGAATATTGTTCCCTGCAGGTTCAGGGGTGATGCCAATCTCATCGGTGCGGCAGTTCATTTCACCGATTCCAGATGAATGGAATGTTGCGCGTCTGATAAAAGCGGTTTTCTCATGTTGAGAAAGACCGCTTTTAATTTTAGCTGAAGTTCATTTTGCTGCAATTCAGAACTCCAGGGTCAGATGGGGACAGTGAAGTCCGGTTTGATAGTTGTAACACTTAGTTCATTCCTCCTCCTGCCATAAATGATACAATTGGAATAGAAAGTATTTTCCGGATGCGTTACTTGTGAGCTGTTTTTTGTGTGCGGGATTCAATCATTGATCTGGTTATTGTGAGAACTTCAGCCATAAAGAGGTGACATATCATGAATAGTATAAAAATCAGGAAAAAGAAACCGCTTCTAGGTATTCTCCTGATGATGTCTGTATTTCTGCTTTGGGGCTGCGGAGGAAATGAAAGTGTAGAGGAGCCTCAGGGTGAAGAACCGTCTCCGGTTGAAACTCCTGGTGCACAGGAACCGGAATCAGAAGAACCGGAACAGGAAGAGGAAGAAAGCGAGGACAAGGAAGGACTGACTGAGGAAGAGCTGGCTGATCTTTTTGCTAAAGGCAAAGAGCTGGATGAATTCTACTACGAGATGAAGGTCAGCGGGTTAGGTGAGGATGACGGTCTGACTCGTATGTATATGAAAGAAGGACTGATGAGAATCGAAAGTGAGGTCATGGGTCAGAGCTTTATGATGATATACAGCGAGGACGCATTCTATACCCTTGATCCGCAATCCAAAACAGCAATTAAAATGCCGATCGGGGAAGAGGGCAACGAGGACAGAGAAGTTGTCACCATGGATGATTTTGCCGAGAATCTTGACGATGAAAACATGAACTATATCGGGAAAGAGACCGTAAATGGAATTTCCTGTCATGTGGTGGAGACCAAAGAGCAGAACTCGGACAATCAGGTGAAAATGTGGCTGCATGAAGAATACGGCATTCCGATGAAGATTGAAACTTCAGGCAGCGACAATGTGTATGTTATGGAAGTCACCGATTTCAAGACAGACAGTCTGTCTGATGATCTATTTAAGCTTCCTGAAGGTTATCAGATCATCGATCTTGATAATCTGATCCCAACCCCATAAAGCGATAACTGATCCCATGGGAATTCGCAAGAATCTCGAAGATCTGCCCAGTATAGAACAATAAAAGCAGCCTTTTCATTTCTGAAATGGCTGCTTTTAATTATGAAGGGCGTTCTTATCATGCACTCTATCGTAAGGAATTTTCTCTCAGAATAAACTCATATTTTCCTGTTCTGCACATGGATATTCTGGTCATATAAGAGAGGATAAGACAATACTTCAGAACCATCGAGGTTTTCATCATGGAGATACACAGCGCTGATCTGTGAATTGTTGTATGTCTTGTAATAATAGATGCCTTTATCCGTATTCATGCACGAACTGTAGAGGGTATATTCATAGTGTCCACTATCTACTTCTGAGCAGCCCTTCGGCTGAAAAACCGACTGAAGAATGTGGAAGAACTGGCTCACACTCTCGTGCTCAGAAGACACTGAAATAGAGTTGAACTTTGTAAAGGCTGCGCGGACAAACCTTGAAGATGAAGATAAATCACCCGGAAGTCCTATACTGCC
>DAMDIS010000074.1:7334-12643 GCA_032100885.1 Proteiniclasticum sp. | reverse complement strand
AGAAGATCAAGAATGGACAGCGTATCTTCGGGCTTCTCATACATGCTGATGTTGATATAGGTTTTAAGCTCAGGACACATACCCCGCATTTCCATAACATCGTCGTGCAGCGACTGAGAATAGAGAAGAACTTCCGCATCGCTTTTACAGACCAGTTTATGGAGATCGTCAAGTGACAGCTCTTTATCCAGCGGTACCACTACACCCACTCCGCAGGCAACAGCCAGATAACTGACCACATAACTATAGCTGCTGTCTCCGATAAGCGCGAAATGTCCGTACTTTTCTTCTCCACGAGTGACGAGCTCTTTGAGATTGGATAAATAATCAGCCTCATAATAATTTTTAAGCATAGCTTTGTCTACCTCCCACTCTGTTCTATTCATACCGCACGTAAAATGTTCATTCATATCCATGAGAAACTAAGAACATATCGAATATAACGATAAATAATTAACTACTATCCCTATTATAGGATTAATTATTATCTAATTCTAGTTTAATACGAGTGTTTACTGATATTTTACGTAATTCGACATATCATTAAAGTTTATTTCTTCTACGCTTCATTTTTGTTTGAATAAATTAGAATACTGGCTAAAATATATTTATTATTGAGAGGTATGAATAATACTATGTAAATATCACTTAATTATGATTTGTATGTTGAATATTCGCATTTGACAGACATACGCGATAATGCTTTTTATAAAAATACATAAAATAAGCAAATAATCACAGGCAATTGTGAATCAATTCACTACGTAATTATGAAATTTTAAAAGGCCAGGATTTTCATCCTGACCTTTTGACGCACTTTTTTGTTACAGTTCATCCCATCTGACTTTTTCCATTCGCTCTCTAATGGCATCATCACCCACAAACACATTCATGTTTCCGCCCTGCATCGCATAGACCTCTCTGACGATTCCGCCTTTTTTTCTCACAAGGTTTCCGGCAAAGTCATGGACCTGATCGCTGCCTTTCAGATCAGGTGACGCCTGGAAAGTGATAAGAGAAATGTCCTTTCCCCTGAGATCAGTTTTTGGATCCTTGAGGAAAGCATTGATTGCCGGGACACTCTTTCCCGCCCAAATGGGAAACATGAGATAGATCTTGTCTGCATCCACGATATCATCCCAAGGCTCACCACTGAGTTGTGATGAGAGTCTGAAGACCGCCTGCAACACATTTCCTCTTCTTTTCTCCTTAAGTTCCACAAGCTGAGCCCCGATCTTTTCGCTTAAAAGCTCAGCTGCAGCTCTCGTGTTGTTTGACTGTGAATAATAAACGATTACTGTTTTCATGAAGATCACCCCGCAAAAATTCGATTATTCTTTTGTGATCAGTGTAGTACAAACGCCCATGAGTAAAAAGTCAGCAAAGAATGTTTTTGAAGAACTACTTTTGCCCATCTGATGAAATGGGCTGTTTACTCAAATTCCAGTGAATCAGCAATAGTCTTCATGCCGTTAATGGTTTCCTCTATAACGCCAGTCAGCTCCATATCGATCATTTCGCAGCCTTTTAGAATCACTTCGCGATTTACACCTGCAGCAAACTTTGGTGTCTTGAATTTCTTTATCACAGACTTAATACCCAGTTCATGGATATTTCTGTCCGGCCTCATGAGTACCGTTGCTGTAATGAGACCTGTGAGCTCATCTATGGTGTAAAGCACTTTCTCCATATATTTTTCGGGCCTGACCTCTGTGCAGATACCGTATCCATGACTTTCAATGGCCCTGATCATCTCTTCCTCAGCATTTTCCTGCATTAAGATTTCTCTTGTCTTTCTGCAGTGCTCTTCTGGATATTTTTCATAATCAAGATCATGGAGCAGTCCAATGACTCCCCAGTACTCTTCATCCTCACCCTTAAGTCTTGCAAAATGCCTCATGACCGCCTCTACAGAGTATGCATGCCTGATCAGAGAATCGCTCTCGTTGTATTCTTTCAGCAGCTTTAAAGCTTCATTTCTTTCCATGTTAATGTCCCCCTATCTCCTGATGATGTATCTATAGTTAATCATATCATAACGCAATATCCAGCCATTCAAAAGAGCATTCGTGATAATTCATTAAAAACCGTTGTAAACATTTACAAATCCCTATTTTATCACCTCAGGTTTTTCTTTATTCATCATTTTTATGCATATGCATATCTTTCATTTCTATTTCTTCTGACAATATGATAAAATTTATCCATTGGTATAAAACATATACGAATTTCAAGGAGGATATGATGAAAGATTTAAAACCCTATTTAGAAAAGTACGCCAAGCTCGCAGTACATGTGGGTGTCAATCTGAAAGAAAAGGAAGGACTGGTCATCACAACAACAACCGACGGTCTTGAGCTGTCCAGACTCATCGCAAAGGAAGCATACCTTGCCGGTGCAAAGCATGTGGAGCTGGTCTTGAACGATGATGAGTTTACGCTCATGAGATACAAGTACGGTAAGGACTTCGTGTTCGAAGAATATCCAGAGTGGAAAGTCACCAACACAAGAGACATCTACGAAGGCAACTACCACCACTGCTTCGTCATCTCACCTAACCCTGAGCTTCTGAAGGAAGTGGATTCCGAAAAAGTGAAGACAAGCCAGAAAGTGGCAAGCCAGGCAGTGGCACCAGTCATGAAGTACAGAATGACCGGCATCACAAAATGGGTCATTGTTGCAGTACCCTCTGTGGGCTGGGCAAAAACCATCTTCAAGAATGACACGGATGAAGTGGCAGTTGAAAAGCTCTGGGATTATATCATCAAGGCAACAAGACTGGATCACAACGACCCTGTCGCTTCATGGGTTCTGCATAACGAAAACCTGAAGAAATACGAGAACTTCCTGAATGATGCGGACTTTGAAAAAGTTATGCTGAAAGGACCGGGAACAGACCTTGAAGTCTATCTTGCCGAAGACCACAACTGGATCGGCGGATCAAACGACAGCAATGAAGGTGTACCTTACATGGCAAACATTCCTACAGAAGAAGTTTTCACTACACCCCATGCCTACAAGGTCAACGGTACCCTGAAAGCGACCAAGCCTTTAAGCGTAAACGGAAATCTTGTGGAAGACTTCGGTTTCACCTTCAAGGACGGTAAAGTCGTCGATTTCTATGCCGAAAAAGGATATGAGACCCTTGATAACCTCATGAAGAATGACGAAGGCGCAGTAAGACTGGGTGAAATCGCACTGGTTCAGGATGATTCACCGATCTCCAATACGAAGATCCTCTTCAACAATACCCTGTTCGACGAGAACGCTTCCGTTCATTTCGCTCTGGGCAGAGCTTACGGCTATGCCATAAAGAACGGAACTTCCATGACTCAGGAAGAACTGGATAAAAAAGGCGCAAACTTCAGCCTGATCCATGTGGACTTCATGGTGGGCGGACCAGAACTTGATATCACCGCATACAAGAAGGACGGTTCTACAGTTGAGCTGTTCAGAAACGGTAACTGGGTGATTTAGGAGAAAAACTGCAGACAGATTCTTACAGAGGAACAGCAGCAAAAAAAGAGTAAGGCAAGATTCAATATATGAATTCACCTTACTCTTTTATGTTACTTTCTCTTAGAATACTACTTTGTCAGCTTATCCATGATGAGCATGATCTCGCTGATTTTCTCATTCTGCTCTTCTGTACCAAATGCGCCATGAACGCAGTGGTTGATATGATCATGCAGGATTTCCGAATTGACTTTCTTCAGGATTGCCTGAGTTGCCATAAGCTGATTTGAAATATCGATGCAATACCTGTCATCTTCAACCATCCTGATCAGACCCTCTAGTTGACCCTTGGCAGTCTTAAGCAGTCTAGTGATTTTGTCCTTATCTGATTGCATCGCTACTACCTCCTAGCCAAATATGCTCTTCTTCTCTGAAACTGATACCAGTTCAAGCTCTACTTCACTTAATGCCGCTTTCATGGCTTCTTCTGATACTTCTCCAGTCATTTCAACGACTGCATTCTTCTTTCCAAGATCCACCTTGGCTGAGCTTATGCCCTCAAGTGACTCAAGTGCTCTTGTTGCGCGTCCAACGCATCCCATGCAGTGCATACCTTCGATTACTAATACTTTTTTCATTTTCATTCTCCTTATGTGTTTATTATTTTGTACTGTTTATATGTGTTTTGGATTACTCTGTTACAGGTCTGTTTTTTTCATGCAGAGGCTGGAAAAATTTCAGCCTCAGGGCATTTGTCACAACGAACACTGAACTGATACTCATTGCGGCTGCCGCAAACATCGGACTCAGTCTCCATCCCAGTGCCAGATAGAATACACCTGCAGCTACCGGAATACCCAGAACATTGTAGAAGAATGCCCAGAAGAGATTCTGCTTGATGTTCTTAATGGTTGCCCTTGAAAGCTGCACTGCGGTCACCGCATCAAGAAGGTCATTCTTGATGAGGACAATGTCTGCTGATTCGATGGCGATGTCTGTTCCTGCCCCAATGGCAACACCTACATCTGCTCTGGTCAGAGCCGGAGCATCATTGATTCCGTCTCCGATCATGGCCACTTTATGACCTGTTGCCTGGATTTCTCTGATTTCTCTTTCCTTATCCTGAGGCAGAACTTCTGCTACTACTCTGTCTATGTTCAGCTGTCTGCAGTTCTCTTATTGTCTCCTGTAAGCATGACCACATCGATACCCATCTTCTTGAAGAGTTCAATAGCCTGCTTACTGTTTTTCTTCACAACGTCTGCTACTGCAATTATTCCCAGTACTTTTTCATTGGTTCCGAAGAACAGCGGGGTCTTTCCTTCATTGGCGAGTCTGTCTGATATCTCCTGGAAATCGCCCATGGCGATGTTTTCTTCATTCATCAGCTTTAGGTTACCGGCGATATAAGGTTTCCCGTCTATCAGTGCCGCGATACCCATACCTGAAACGGAATTGAAGTTTTCCACTTTTTTCAGTGTAAGGTTCATTTCCTTCGCCTTATCCACGATGGCTTCTGCCAGCGGATGCTCTGAAGGTTTTTCTATGGATGCACCGATGAGAATCAGTTCTTCTTCAGAAATGTCTCCATCTGTGATGATGTCTGTAACAACCGGTTTTCCTTCTGTGATGGTTCCTGTCTTGTCCAGCACTACCGTATTGATGGAGTGCATGGTCTCAAGGGCTTCAGCTGATTTAACCAGTATTCCGTGCTGTGCACCTTTACCGGTTCCCACCATGATTGCCACAGGAGTTGCTAGTCCAAGGGCACATGGGCAGGAAATGACAAGTACGGTTATGGCCAGTGACAGTGCAAACTCGAAGGAGTATCCAAGGGATATCCATACAAGGAA
>DAMDIS010000074.1:5674-7324 GCA_032100885.1 Proteiniclasticum sp. | reverse complement strand
ATGGCAATAGCGATGACTGGCGGTACGAAGATTCCGCTGATCTTGTCTGCAAGCTTGGCTATTGGAGCCTTTGTTGCATTGGCGTCTTCAACCAGCTGGATGATCTTGGCAAGAGTCGTATCGTCTCCGACCTTCTCTGCTCTGAATCTGAAATATCCGGTCTTGTTGATGGTCGCTGCAATGACTTTGTCTCCTGCCGATTTCTCAACAGGTATACTTTCACCAGTCAGTGCGCTCTGGTCAACGGATGATGATCCTTCAACGATGGTACCATCTACTGGTACACTCTTACCGGGTTTTACCACTACGATATCCCCGATGATGACCTCATCTATTGGCACTTCCATTTCCATATCATTTCTGACAACCAGCGCCGTTTTCGGTGCCAGGTCCATCAGTTTACTGATGGCTTCGGCTGTCTTTCCTTTTGATCTTGTCTCAAGGAACTTACCGAAGGTGATCAGTGTCAGAATTGTTGCTCCTACTTCAAAATACAGATCATGGGCGAAATTGTGCACGATGTGCATCTCATTATGTCCTAGTCCGTATCCCGTTCTGAAAATGGCATATATTCCATAGAGGAATGCTGCCGATGCACCGATGGCGATAAGCGAGTCCATATTTGGAGATCTCAGCCAGAGCGCCTTAAATCCGATACTGAAATACTTTCTGTTCACATACGCGATGGGCATGGAGAGAAGCATCTGGATAAATGCGAAACTCAGTGCATTTTCCGGTCCTACCAGCCAGCCTGGTACTGGCAGTCCAACCATATACCCCATGGCGATGTATAAAAGAGGAATTAAGAATACCGTAGAGACAATGAGCCTTGTCTTCATCTCTTTGAGCTCGTCTTCTATAGGGTTCACCTTCGTCACCGACTGTGCTGTTCCCTTTTTATTGTGGACCTGTGCACCGTAACCCGCACGCTTAACTGCCTCAATAACAGATTCCTCTGCTACATCCTCATCATACGCAACGGTCATGGTGTTGGTCATTAAACTTACCGTGACATTGGAAATACCGTCAAGCTTTCTTACAGACTTCTCTACGGCTGCAGAACATGCTGAACAGGTCATTCCAGTGACATCGAATCTTTTCTGTTCCATTAGTTACCTCCTAACCCCACCCCCTGGGGGGTGTCTACAAGTAAATAATACCCCCTTTGGAGGTTGTTGTCAAGTCAGAACCATTTCTTTTTCTTGAAATAATATACCATGAATGCTGCGATGACAAACATGACCAGCCACGTGATGAGATATCCGTATCTTGAGCCGAGCTCAGGCATATACTTGAAATTCATCCCGTAAACTCCGGCAATGAAAGACAGCGGCATGAAGATGGTCGATATGATCGTGAGCACTTTCATGACTTCATTCAGACGATAACTGATATTGGACAGACTGATTTCTATCAGACCCGACAGAAGTTCTCTATAGGTATCGGTGGTGTCAATGACCTGGATGAGCTGGCTGCTGAGATCGTCAAAGAACACATTTGTAGACTTGTTGAGTACCGAAGATTCCTCTCTGGCAAGCCAGGATGTCACCTCACGCAGCGGCCAGGAAAATTTATGGATAAACAGAAGATCTTTTTTCAGTTCCCTGATTTCTTTCTGTTCTTCATTGGTCTTGCTTGCAATGACTTTTT
>DAMDIS010000074.1:5023-5650 GCA_032100885.1 Proteiniclasticum sp. | reverse complement strand
AAATCAATCTTCTCGCCCATGGTTTCAAGAACATTAAAGTAGCCTTCGGTGATTGAATCGATGAGGCTGTAGAGCAGATAATCCGTCCCTTCACGTCTGATAAGGCTTCCTTCCTTGCGCAGACGGTTCCTGACAGAATCAAAGACATCACCCTCTTCATCGCCGAAGGTGATGAGATAACGGTTGCCCACAATAAAGCTCAGCTGTTCAAGGGTAAGGCGGTTTTCTTTGTAATAGATCATTTTTGCCACAACAAACACATAGTTTTCATAGTCCTCCACCTTTGGTCGCTGACCTTTTTCAATGATGTCTTCCTTGACCAGTGTATGGATGCTGAAAATCTCACAGATTGTCTCCACAACACTTTCATCATAATCATCATCCAGATTGATCCAGAGCTGATATGCCCCCTCCTCATCGAGAAGCTTCTTATAGTCCTTTATCTCAGACAGCCGGATATGCTTCTCCTCCAGTTTTTCTGTATTGTAGAGCATAATGCTGATCTTGTCATAACTGTCCTTATTAACTTTTTCTTGTTCTTTCATAGCCTGCTCCTGGGGTAACAGTTCCTGATTGAGTTCTTCCACTTTAGGTCACCACTTTCCGATTATTCATTATCCTTTTATT
>DAMDIS010000074.1:0-5013 GCA_032100885.1 Proteiniclasticum sp. | reverse complement strand
ACCACAGCTGTTCTTTTCATTCAGGTTCAGAATACCATGTTGTAGATTTTAAGAAACGACTCCCTGCTGCTTAGCGCTTCTTCAAGATGTTCAGATCTGCAGAGACTGATGAAGTAGGCACAGGCTCTTGCAGAACTTGCAAACATGCTGCTCATGCTGTAGTCGATGTCGGTAATCATATCATAAGAAAGAATTTTATCATGCAGATCTTTGTTCTGATTCAGTGCATTGACATAGATCCAGTCAAAAAAATAGTGTCTGGGTGTCAGGTTGTAGGCTTCTCCTTCGAAATGAAAACCCAGAAGCCTTCCTGAGTCACTTAGTCTCTTGTCTGATGATGCAAGAGAAGGTTCAACTGACAGAAGATCACGATAAGGTCCTCCCCCATCGAAGACCTTGGCACTCTGGAATATATTCAACACCGGGTAAGTTCCGCTTTCTGTCCTGTAGAACAGATTATAAGCTGAAACCTTTCTCCCCAACGGTTCATCTGAATTCTTCGAAACGTCAAGAATCTTCCCTCCTGTTTCAAATGCCCTTATGGCATGATGCATGGATTCTATGGATTTTTCTTTCTGTTTCTGGCTCTCACCGCGGAAGTACTCGAATTCGATGGTCTTCTCCACGATCAGTCCCTGATAGGAAGGTTTGGCGATAAAATAAAGACGTTTTGCCATATCATATTTCACCTCACTCTATTCTAATTATAACTATCCAAGAATCATATTTATTTCTAATTTAAAAACCTTCTGTTAACAATATGTCATAACCCTAATAATGAAAGGTTTTTGATGTATATTCGGGTCATAAAACATTAAGGAGAGATAGAAGATGGATACAATGCGTGCCATGGTCATTAAAATGTTCGGTGAGCCCGATGTTTTTCAGGAAGTCACGACGGATATTCCTGATCCGCTGGAAGATGAGATTCTGGTTAAAGTACATGCGGTTTCCTTCAATCCAGCTGATGCTTCTTCAAGAAGCGGAAAGTTCGGCAAGATCATCAATCTGGATGAACCGAGAATTCTCGGGCTGGATGTTTCAGGAACAGTGGCTGCAGTTGGCATGAAAGCCAGAAAGTTTCAGAAGAATGACCGGATCTATGCGTACCTTGACATCAGGCGAAACGGCTCCTATGCAGAATATGTCACCCTTAAAGAAGAAGATGCAGACCTTATGCCATTGAATCTTTCTTATGCAGAAGCTGCAGCAGTGCCTCTTGCAGCCCTCACGGCCAT
This sequence comes from Proteiniclasticum sp., assembly GCA_032100885.1. GTDB lineage: Bacteria > Bacillota > Clostridia > Clostridiales > Clostridiaceae > Proteiniclasticum. Next base: position 3,775 of record DAMDIS010000074.1, on the reverse strand, counting down.
TCAGGGAGTTTATGAGCTTGGCGAACTTAGGGAGAACGAAAGCATATTGATCAACGGAGCAACAGGAGGCGTCGGACTTATGGCTGTTCAGCTGGCAAAGCTCAAAAACGCAAAGATAACAGCGGTCTGCAGTGATGAGTCAAAATCACTTCTTGAACCTTTTGATGTAGACACAATCATCGACTACAAAAACGAGGACCTTCTGGAGGTTCTGAATCATAAAGTTGATGTCTTCTATAATCTTGCACCGCTGAGAGACGATAAAATGAGGTCATTCTTTGCACTTGTAAAGGATAAGGGACGATTTGTCAGCACTTTAGGCGTACCGGAGGACATAAAGGAAGAAAACAGGAGAATCAGGATCATCAGTCAGCAGGCAAAAAGAGGTGGAGAAAGACTGAAGGTTATTTCCGATCTGCTCTCACAAGAAAAGGTGAAACCGGTAGTAACTTCAACATGGTCTTTCAATGATATCCCTAAAGTTCATACGCTCCATGAGGAAGGTAAGCTTCAGGGTAAAGCGGTGATCATACTGGTTGAGACCAAGTAAACTCTGATGATTATGCTCTAATCCCTGAAAAGAAAGCTGCAGTATAGGCTCACTTTGCCTTAACTGCAGCTTTCATGCTTTCATTACCTTTATTCATTATCTTTCAATCTAGTTTTTTGTGATCTGTTTTACCTAAATCACTTCATTGATGTTTGAAACCAGTTCCTGCATCGGATCGACGAGGATCCTGTCCTTTGCAATCTCAACGATGCTGAGGATAAGTTCCTTATAGGATAACCCTTCTGCATAAGCCATCTTCACGATGTCGCTGATCTCGCTGTTAAGCCCAGGCAACGAATTGATTTCTATAACATAGGGTATACCGTCCTTAAGACGGATGTCCACTCTTGAATAATCCCTAAGACCAAGACTATTATATGCTTTAAGGGCTGTCTCTTCAATTTTCTTTTTCATTTGTGCATCCAGTCTTGCAGGAAGATGATAGGTCACAAAATCTTCGAACTCGAATTTCGCTTCGAAGCTGTAGATCTTGTTCATGCCGCCTGGCAGCCTAGATAGATCGATTTCCATAATGGGCAGCACCCTCAGATTCTCACGGTTACCCATGATACCGACGGTGAATTCAGCTCCATCGAGGTATTCAGTAATCATCACTGGAGGATTGTAGCTTTCCAGATTTTCAGTGACTTTTCTTCTTAGATCTTCCATGTTGTAAACAAGCGAATCATCCTTAATGCCACGGCTGGATCCTTCATCCTTGGGCTTGACCAGTACCGGGAATTTAAGGCTGAGCTTCTCCACTTCTTCCACGCTTCTTACTGTATAAAAAGCGGGTGTCGGTATATCCGAAGCCTTGAAGATTTTCCCTGAGAATATTTTGTTGTAGGCGATCCCATGAGGTATCGGACCTGATCCCGTGTAAGGTATTCCTTCTGATTCCAGCATCGAAGGAAGCTGGGATAATCTGGATTCGCCCCTGATCCCGTTGCAGAGATTAAAGACTAAATCTACATTTTCCATTCTTAACTTCGTTATGATGTCTTTATAAACCAGAAGTACTGTATCGTACTCTGTACTTAATGCTTCCTGAACAAATGCGGCAGTCGATTTCTTGATCTGATCTTCCAATAAGCCTTCTTCGTTCTGAAGTATTTTAGCTCTTGGTTTATCCATGACGATTCCTATTTTCATTTTTTAGTTTACCCCCTGTTTCGTTTTCAAAGCCTTTCTATGAAAACCATAACATAAACATATGAATCAATTGTTAAGTAATTATTGAATCATTTTGTGCAAAACGCTAATAATCTATGTATATGTCTGTGAGAACAGCATTAAAAATGAATCTTTATGGTTTAACTGGATAATACCTTAAATTCCACAATAAAAAGAGCAGCAATCAACTTCCCTTAAGGAAATCAAACGGCTGCTCTATCTGTAAGTTCCTGTTTAGTTTTCCTTCAGCGTTCTCTGAAGGAAAGTTCTGGTTCTTTCTTCCTTTGGTGCATTGAAGATATCCTTAGGATTTCCTTCTTCAACTATGACCCCTTCGTCCATGAAGATGACCCGGTTTGAAACATCTCTGGCAAAAGCCATTTCATGGGTGACCACTATCATGGTCAGTCCCGCTTCAGCAAGGTCCCTCATGACCTTAAGGACTTCACCGACCATTTCAGGATCAAGCGCGGATGTCGGTTCATCAAAGAGAAGAACATCAGGCTCCATGGAAAGTGCTCTTGCAATGGCCACTCTCTGCTTCTGTCCGCCTGAAAGCTGTTTCGGCTTTGCATGGACATACTGGTCCATCCCCACAACCTTAAGATATTTCAGGGCAGTCTCTTCCGCTTCTTTTCTGCTTCTGTTGAGGACCTTCATCTGTCCGACTACGCAGTTTGAAAGAACATTATGGTTTTCAAAAAGGTTGAACTGCTGGAAAACCATGCCGAGCTTTGTGCGGTAGGCACTGACACTGGACCCTTCTTCCAGGATATTCTTACCTCTATAGAGAATCTCTCCGCCACTTGGTATTTCAAGCAGATTGATGCATCTTAAAAGAGTTGATTTACCTGAACCTGATGCACCGATGATGCAGACGACTTCACCGCCGTCTACCTTGATGTTGATGTCCTTTAAGATTTCACGTTCGCCAAAGGATTTTCGAAGATGTCTGATGTCTATGATATTTTCCATTTTCTATTTCCCCCTCTTTTCGCTCTTTCTTATCTGGTCTTCAGGCTCCAGCACCTGCATCTGATTTCCTGTAAGGATGTAGTTGGCAGGTCCATCCATTCTTCTTTCGATTACCCTCAGGATTCTCGTAACAGTGAAAGTCAGCACAAGATAGATCATCGCTGCCACGATAAAGGTTTCCATGTACATATAGTTTACACCAGCAACTGACTTCGTCGCAAAAAACAGTTCAGTAACTGAGATGACATTCAGCACTGAGGTATCCTTGATGTTGATGACAAATTCATTTCCTGTTGCAGGAAGGATATTTCTGATCACCTGTGGAAGCACAACATTCATCATGGTCTGGAAGTGTGTCATACCTACTGACTGTGCCGCTTCATACTGGCCCTTGTCTATGGAGAGAATTCCTCCTCTTACGATTTCAGACATATAGGCACCAGTGTTGATCGTTACAATCAGAATGGCTGCAAAAGTTCTGTTCATATCGATACCGTATGCCTGGGCAACACCGTAATAGATGATCATGGCCTGAACGATCATAGGTGTTCCTCTGAATACTTCGATATAAACAGACATCAGTCCGTTGATGATCTTAAGTACGATGCGCTTGAACCCTCTTTCCGGCTGAGGGATTGTCCTGATGACCCCTATGATCAGTCCAAGTCCAGTACCCAAAATGGTACTGATGATGGAGATCTGAAGGGTCGAAAGTGCTCCTCTTAGGAACATTGGCCAGTTTGTCACCGCAATATTTATAAGTGTCTGTACAAAATTAATTATCGATTCCACTGTTAAATTATCCTCCTCATGGAAAAACCGGCTCCATTACCTGGAGCCAGGTCATCTGTCTTAGTTCTGTGAAGGCTGGTTAAGGATCGCCTGATCCATTATGTTCTGCTGTTCTTCAGCATTTATTCCTTCAAGTATTCCATTAATCTCTTCAATAAGTTCCTCATTACCCTTGTTGATTCCAACAGCGATTGCTGTATCATCTGGTGAGGTCTCAAATCCGTCTTCCAGTTCCACAAAAGTGAACTTGTCGTTTGCCGCTGAAGCACTGACGGCTTCCGGTCT
>DAMDIS010000073.1:8789-12696 GCA_032100885.1 Proteiniclasticum sp. | reverse complement strand
AGGGCTTTCTGGAGGACGAGCATGCAGAGCTTATGGACAGAGTGACCGTGAAGACCGTATCCGGAAGACTCGTTTCCGGCATGCTCATCAAGGAGAATCCGACCTACGATCACAGCTACGGAGAGACATTCATTCCAGAGCTTCTCAAAATCGGTGTGGAGCTCCGTAGGATACTGGAGGTGGACCATGAGTAAGGATATGAGCTATCAGGCGGTCATGGGCAGAAAGAATGAGATCATGAAAAGAGCCTTGGGCGTAGACTATGAGGAATATGAGCTTTCGGATATCGCCTTCGATTACGACACCATGATGGAAGATGTAGGTTATTCCCTAGAGGAAATCCGCAAGATCCAGAGAGAGGTTTCCGTCGGAGATACTCCACTTGTGGAGCTGAAGAATCTTACCGCCCTTGCCAGAAAATTTTCCGTAAAGGGAAAAGGGGCAAGAATCTTCATCAAGGACGAAGCGGGAAATCCGTCAGGAAGCTTCAAGGACAGAAGGGCATCCCTTTCTGTCTATCAGGCAAAGCTTCTCGGCTATAAAGGCGTCGTTACGGCGACATCGGGAAATTACGGGGCAGCTGTTGCTTCCCAGGCGGCAAAGCTTGGACTGAAATGCATCGTTGTACAGGAATGCTATGACAGCGAAGGCATCGGTCAGCCTGAGATCCTTGAAAAGAGAAGAAAATGCGAGGCGCTGGGTGCGGAGGTCATCTCCCTTACCGTCGGGCCGGAGCTTTTCTATAGCTTCCTCAGCATCCTGGAGGAAACGGGTTATTTCAACGCTTCCCTATATTCCTCGTTCGGTATAAGAGGTGTGGAGACACTGGGATACGAGATCGCAGAAGAAGTTAAGGAGAAATACGGCAAGTTTCCTGAAGTGGTCATGGTGACCCATGCCGGCGGAGGAAACATCACCGGTACGGCAAGAGGACTAAGACTTGCAGGTGCCAAGGAGACGAAGGTCGTTGGGGTCAGCGTGGATCTTAAGGGTCTTCATATGGCTTCGGACAGGGACTTCAACAAGAAGTCCTTCACCACAGGCCATACCGGATTCGGCATTCCCTTCGCCACATTCCCGGATCGATCTGATGTCCCAAGAAGTGCGGCAAGACCGCTAAGATATATGGACGAATATTACCTCGTCAAGCAGGGAGAAGTCTTCTATATGACTGAAGCCCTCGCTCAGCTGGAAGGCCTTGAAAGAGGTCCAGCGGGAAACACATCCCTTACAGCGGCTTTTGCCATGGCAAGACAGATGGACGAAAATGAGATCATCGTCGTTCAGGAGACAGAGTACACAGGAGCAGGCAAGCATCCTCAGTCACAGCTCTCCTTTGCAAGGGAAAGAGGAATCGAGGTCATGTTCGGAAACCCGGAAGAGGAAATTCCGGGGAAAAACATCATTCTTCCAGAGAGCCCAAGGGACATCGCACTGAGACCTGTGGATATGGAGAATCTCAAGCGTTCGATGATCAGAAACGTTGTGGCGGCAAAGAACATCACAAGAGTGACAGAGCTTGACATCATCTTCCTCATGGAAGAGACAAGAGAATCCTATGAGTTTGTGAAGCTTGAACTTCAGCTTCTCGGCGCAAAAATCGTACTGTAAAAACTTAAATTAAGGTAGGGGTAAATAATATGGCAGATAAAAGAAACGACGACTACGAGGTAAGGCGCACGCACCTGGCGGAGCTGAGCGAAGAAGAACTGAAAAAGAGATTCTTCTCTCTTGCAGAAGAGATCGTTCAGCCGCTCATCACGCTTTCCAAAAACAGCACAACGCCTTCAGTGGAAAGATCGGTCCTTCTTCGTATGGGCTTCTCTAGTCTTGAAGCAAGAGACATCGTCAATCATGTACTTGATCTCGGACTTATGGGCAAAGGAGCAGGAAACATCGTGCTCAAGACTTCTGAAAGACTGGGCGAGGATTACCTCAGCGTGGGCAGAGAGATGGCAGAAGGAAAACATCTGGATGTGGTATTAAGCATCTTTAAGGGGGACAGATCATGAAGCTTGTAAAGAACGAAAAACTGAATGTCGAGGAGATCCTGAAAGATCTTGAAAACTATTCCCCGAAAAGAAGAGGCTGGCACTGGAGAGAACATGAAAAGGATCTTAAGATCGGTCAGTTCACCTACAAGGAAATGAGCAGAGGGCTGACTCAGAGCGAGAGCCTGCCGTCCGCCAAATACTTCGGGGGCATCGATCCTCAGCCCAAGGCTGTCATTACTACAGAAATCGCCTCGGGAAGATTCGAAGACGACATCAGAAGAATGAGAATGGCCGCATGGCACGGTGCAGACCACATCATGGTCATAAGAACAGCAGGTCAGAGCCATTATGACGGACTCATCGAAGGGACGCCCCAGGGCATCGGCGGTATCCCCATCACAAGAAAACAGGTCAGGGCCCAGAGAAAGGCTCTGGATCTCATTGAAGAGGAAGTGGGCAGAGAAATCAACTTCCATTCCTATGTCTCCGGCGTAGCAGGACCCGAGATTGCGGTAATGTTTGCCGAAGAGGGGGTAAACGGAGCTCACCAGGATCCCCAGTACAATGTGCTCTACCGCAACATCAATATGGTGAGATCCTTTGTAGATGCCGGATATGCCAAGCGCATCATGGCGCTTGCAGAAATGGCTCAGATCGACGGAGCACACAATGCCAATGCCACAGCAAGAGAAGCCTTCAGAGTGCTTCCCGAGCTCATGGTGCAGCATGCGTTAAACTCGGTGTTCTCTGTCATGGCGGGTATGGAAAAGGAGAACATCTGCCTGAGCACAGTGCCGCCCACGGCACCTCCGGCCCCTTCCATGACACTGGATCTTCCTTATGCCGTGGCGCTAAGAGAATTTTTCGACGAGTACAGAATACGTGCTCAGCAGAACACGAAGTATATGGAGTCGGACACAAGAGAAGCGACAGTGACACATGTTCTCAACCTTCTCATCTCCGAGCTCACAGGCGCGGATATCCAGTCCACCATTACGCCAGATGAAGGACGTAATGTGCCATGGAACTACAACAATATCGCCGCAGTATCAACAGCCAAGCAGGCTTTCCAGGGCTTGGACGGCCTTATGGAAATGATCGAGCTGAAGAAAGAGGGCTTCCTGAGAGACAAGGTCAGAGAAATCAAGGAAAGAGCAGTGCTCTTCCTGGAAGAGATTCTGGAGGTCGGCGGATACTTCAAGGCTGTGGAGAACGGATTCTTTGTGGATTCGGGCTACTATCCAGAAAGAAACGGAGACGGTATCGCAAGAAAGATGGACGGCGGGCTTGCCGCCGATACGGTATTTGAGAAGGATGAAGACTATTTTGCACCGGTCTCCGGATTCTTCGGCTACAACAACGTTCCTCCTGAGTTTGAGAACCCTTCGGACGCCATAAAGGGCGATACGCTTGAGGTCAGAGAAAAGATTGTCTACATTGACGAGCTCGACCCTGAAGACAATGTGGAAAAACGTCTGGAAGAGACCAGAAAGTATTTCACAAGGGAGTGCATAAAGCCTGAAGTGGAATGGGCCGGAGACGGCGTCATCCTTCAGACCATGATGCTCCCGGTAGATGAGATGACGGCTGAAGCCGCAGCTGTGGAAATCGGCAGAAAAATGGGACTGCTTGATGTGGAAGTGGTGCATAAGGAAGTTCTTCAGGAAGCGGAAGGTACTCTTGTGGAAATCAAGGGAAGACTGGCCTTCTCGCTGGATGCCAAAGACCTTGTCATACCGAAGAAGCCTGAAGTGCTCTCGGACGATGAAATCAGAGAAGAAATCGAAAAGTACCCCATGAAGATCGTGGCAGGAACGGTCGGAAGCGATGAGCACTCCGTCGGTCTTCGTGAGATCATAGACATCAAGCATGGCGGAATCGAAAAGTACGGTGTGGAGTCCATTTACCTGGGC
>DAMDIS010000073.1:0-8779 GCA_032100885.1 Proteiniclasticum sp. | reverse complement strand
GGGCACCTCCGTTCCGGTGGAGAAGCTTGTGGATGCGGCCATCGAGTCCCATGCAGATGCCATCCTTGCAAGTACCATCATCAGCCATGACAACATCCACTACAAGAACCTGAAGAAGCTCTGCGATACGGCAACAGAGAAGGGCGTAAGAGACAAGCTCATCATTCTTGGCGGAGGCACACAGATCATCAGCGAACTTGCTGTAGACGCTGGCCTTGATATGGGCTTCGGTCGGGGAACCAAGGGGTCCCATGTGGCGACATTCCTGGTGAAAAAGAGAAGAGAATTAAGAGAAAAGAACAGTTAAAAAGAAAGGTATGGAGGGATATAGGGATGAAAATCGATGTTCTTGTAGCAGAAATAGGCAGCACGACCACCGTCGTCAATGCCTTTCATAATCTCTGCAGCAGCAATCCCGCCTTCCTGGGACAGGGACAGGGCGTGACCTCTGTGGAGGAGGGTGATGTGACCATCGGTCTTTATGAAGCCATGGAGGATCTTAAGAAAAGGCTCGGCATCCATGACCTTGAGTACGGAAGGTTTCTGGCCACCTCAAGCGCTGCAGGGGGCCTCAGGATGACGGTCCATGGGCTCGTTCATGATATGACGGTGAAGGCTTCAAGGGAAGCTGCCCTTGGCGCCGGAGCGATCATCCGGCAGGTCACATCCGGCAGGCTGAAACCCTCGGATCTTAAAAAGATCGGAGAAATCAGGCCGAACATCATCATGATTGCTGGCGGACTTGATCACGGAGAGCGTGATACTGCGCTCTACAATGCCGAGAAAATCGCAGAGCTTGGCCTTGAGGTACCTGTCATCTATGCAGGAAATACCGACAATATAGAAGACATCAGAGAGATTTTTCAAGGATACAAAGGAAAGCTCTACATCACTGAGAATGTCTATCCCAAGGTGGATGTGCTCAATGTTGAGCCTGCAAGAAAAATCATTCAGGAAGTTTTCGAAGAGCACATCATACATGCCAAAGGAATGGACAAAGTCCATGAAGTGGTGAGCGGAAGAATTCTCCCTACACCGGGTGCGGTCATGGAAAGCGCCAAAGTGCTTAAAGAAGTCATTGGCGATCTCATGATCATCGATGTGGGCGGAGCGACGACAGATGTTCATTCCGTCACAAGAGGCTCTGAAGAAATCAGCAGGATTCTCATCTCTCCTGAACCGGATGCCAAGCGGACAGTTGAAGGCGATCTTGGTGTCTATGTGAACAGGAGAAATCTTGTCGAACGGATCGGAGAGGAAAAGCTGAAGAATGAGCTCGATCTGTCGGAAATCGATATTGAGAATCTGCCGCCGATTCCCGGAACTTCCCTGGAACGGGAAATCATCAGAAGGCTCACAAAGGAAGCTGTTTCTGCATCTGTTCTAAGACACGCAGGATCGGTGAGAAATCTGTACGGTGAATCTGCAGGCAGAAAAAGCGTCGCAGAAGGCAAGGATCTGACGGAAGTGAAGTACATCATCGGTACAGGAGGCGCTCTGACAAGAATCAGTGACATGGGAAAAGTCCTTGAGGACATCCATCTGGAATCAAGAGGTCAGAGGCTGTATCCGAAAAAAGAAGCAAAGGTGCTTCTTGACCATGACTATCTTCTTGCCTCCCTTGGTGTCCTGTCACTTGAATATAAGGAAGCTGCTGTACACCTGATGATAAAGAGTCTGCACTTTGACGAGAGGGAGGGAGAAACGAATGTACCCATGCATTGAAATCAATCTGAAAAAAATTGAAACCATCGCCAGGAGACTGAAAAAGCTGTTTACGCCTCTTGGCATAAGCATCATGGCGGTGACAAAGGGATTTTCCGCAGAGCCTAGGATTGCCGAGGCGATTCTTAAAGGCGGCGCGGAGTATATTGCCGATGCAAGGATTCAGAACCTCAAAAAACTCCATCATCTCCCAAAGGAAAAAGTGCTCCTCAGGCTTCCCATGATAAGCGAAATCCATGATGTGGTGAAGTACTGTGACTACAGCCTCAATTCTGAAATCGAAACGCTCAGGGAAATCGGTAAAGTGGCCAGAGAAATGAATACGGTCCATAAGGTGATCATCATGGTGGACCTTGGCGATTATCGCGAAGGCATCAGATACCACAGAGTGGAGCAGTTTGTTAAGGAAGCCATAGAAATTGAAGGTGTTGCCATCAGAGGGTTCGGCGTCAATCTCACCTGTTTCGGCGGCGTGATCCCAGAGCAGACGACGCTTCTACGACTTGTGGAGATCTCCGAAACCATGAGGGTGAAGTACGATCTTGAGATCGACATCGTCTCGGGAGGAAGCTCCTCCAGCGTCTATCTCATCAATGAGGAGAACGGGTTTCCGGTGGGCATAAATAATCTGAGACTTGGCGAGGTCATGCTTCTCGGAAAGGAAACTGCCTTCGGGAAACGCTTCGACGGACTCTATGAGGATGCGTTCATCCTGAAAGCCCAGATCATAGAACTTAAAGACAAGCCTTCGGTCCCCCACGGCAGGATCGGAAGAGACGCATTCGGCAATGTGCCCATCTATGAAGACAGAGGAATCATAAGGCGAGCGATCCTTGCCCTTGGAAAGCAGGATGTGGATCCTTCCGGAATCATTCCGGTCAATCCGGACATCAGTATTCTTGGTGCAAGCTCCGATCATCTGATTCTCGATCTTTCAAAAGACAAATATTCCTATCAGGTTGGAGACATCGTCCATTTCTATGTCAAATACGGCGGAATGCTCAATGCCATGACCTCTCCATATGTGGAAAAAGTCTACATCGAAGATTCTGAAAATGGTGAGGATGAGGATGAATTTCTTCTGGTGGAGGGCATCTGATTTTAATCTGACTATGACAGGTGGAAATTTGGTAATGTCAAAGTAGAAAATATTTGAGAATCAATTGATTATAGTGTAAATGATTACAACCATAAATTCCGATATTTTTTTCCTGACCTGTTGTTTTCTGCCAATTTAAAAATGGTTCATTTTTATGCTGTAAAATAGTGTTTACCAATATTTTTTTAAATGACATAATGAAAGTACTGTACTGAATCAATCACGATTATAAAGGAGCGATTACATTGTCAAGAATATTTAATTTTTCCGCCGGCCCATCCATGCTGCCTGAAAGTGTACTGGAAAAAGCTGCAAGCGAGATGATGAACTACAAGGACTCAGGAATGTCCGTCATGGAAATGAGCCACAGAAGCAAGGTCTATGACAAAATCATCAAGGATACAGAGCAGAAGCTGAGAAGCGTCATGTCCATTCCTGACAACTACAAGGTACTGTTCCTTCAGGGAGGCGCAACACTTCAGTTCTCCATGATTCCCATGAACCTCATGGTGAAAAACGGAAAGGCCGATTACATCGTATCCGGAAGTTTCTCCGGAAAAGCCTACAAGGAAGCGAAGAAGTACGGCGAAGTGAATCTTGCCGGTACAAGCAAGGAAGACAACTTCAGTCATATCCCGACTCAGGAAGAACTGAATCTTTCCAAGGATGCGGACTATCTGCATATCTGCGAAAACAACACCATCTTCGGAACCACCTACAACTATCTTCCGGAAACAGATGGCGTACCAATAGTCTCAGACATGTCCTCATGTATTCTTTCAAAGCCTGTGGATGTATCGAAGTACGGCCTTATCTACGCTGGCGCTCAGAAGAACATGGGACCTGCAGGACTGACCGTTGTCATCATCCGTGAAGACCTTGTTGGAGAGCCTCAGGAGAAGACTCCGGTAATGCTCCGTTATGATGAAATGGTGAACAACGATTCCATGTACAACACACCACCAACTTATGCCATCTACATTCTTGGACTTGTTCTTGACTGGGTGGAAAGCATGGGTGGTGTCGAAGGCATGAAGAAGCACAACGAAAAGAAGGCTGCCATCCTTTATGACTATCTGGATTCAAGCAAGCTTTTCAAGACAAACGTCGTGAAGGAAAACAGATCCCTCATGAATGTCACATTCTTTACAGGAAACGAAGAGCTGGATGCGAAATTCGTCAAGGAAACTGCAGCTAAGGGCTTCTCAAACCTAAAAGGACACAGATCTGTCGGCGGTATGAGAGCATCCATATACAATGCGATGCCGATCGAAGGCGTACAGGCTCTTGTTGATTTCATGAAGGAATTCGAAAAAGAAAACGCATAAACCTAAATACAAGGGGGAGATCAAATGATAAGAATACTTGCCGCAGACGGAATGGAACAGAGTGCAATCAAGACACTGGAAGAATTGGGGTTTGAAGTTGTCAATGAGCATTATGAACTGCCGGAGCTGAATGAAAAGATCAAGGAATTTGACGCGATCATCGTAAGATCCGCAACCAAGGTCAGAGAACCGCTGATTGATGAAGCGCTGAAAACCGGAAGACTGAAACTCATCATAAGAGGCGGAGTAGGCGTGGACAATATCGATGTGAAGTATGCTGAAGAGAAGGGGATCGCAGTAAGAAACACACCGAATGCATCTAGTGCTTCTGTAGCAGAGCTTGCCATCGGACATCTTTTCAATATCTCACGTTTCATGCATATTGCCAATGCCACCATGAGACAGGGCAAATGGAACAAGAAGAACTACAACGGCATCGAACTGAAAGGCAAGACACTGGGCCTCATCGGATTCGGAAGGATCGCAAAAGAAGTGGCGATCAGAGCAAATGCACTGGGCATGAACGTCATCTATACAAACAGAAGCGGACATAAGCCTGAAAATGAGCCTTACAAGTATGTCACTCTTGAAGAACTGTACAAGGAAGCGGACTTTATCTCACTTCACATGCCAAAAATGGCAGACAGACCTCACCTTATCGGTAAAGAAGAAATCGAAAAAATGAAGGACGGCGTATATCTTGTCAATACCGCAAGAGGCGGACTCATTGACGAAGATGCTCTTTGTGATGCACTGGATTCAGGCAAGGTCACAGCGGCTGCCATAGATGTATTCCGTGAAGAACCTACAAAGAACGAAAGAATCTTTACCCACGATAAGATTTCACTGACTCCTCATATCGGCGCATCTACAGATGAAGCACAGCTGAGAATCGGTGAAGAGATCGTTTCAATCATCAAGGCGTTTTTCGCATAAAAAGGAGATAAACCATGGCAACAGTAAGAGCATTTCGTGCAGTAAGACCGAACGAAAAATTAGCGGACAAGGTCGCTGCACTACCTTATGACGTGATGAATTCGGAAGAAGCCCGTGAGATGGTCAAGGACAATCCCTACAGCTTTCTTCATGTAGACAAGGCGGAAATCGATCTTGATCCTTCCATGGATCACTACGATCAGAGAGTCTATGATAAAGCCCGTGAAACCCTCATGAGATTCATCGAGGAAGGAACACTGATCACAGAAGAGAAAAAAGCTTTATACATCTATACACTCGTTATGGACGGCCATCCTCAGACAGGTCTTGTTTCCCTTGCTTCCATAGACGACTACATGAACAATGTGGTGAAGAAGCATGAATTCACAAGAGCGGAAAAAGAAGCGGACAGAATCCGTCACGTGGATGTGACCAATTTCCATACCGGACCGATCTTCCTGACTTATGTATTCAAGGATGAGATCACAAAAATCATCGAAGACTACAAAAGAATGCATGATCCCATCTATGACTTTGAGGCTGAAGATGGTGTAAGACACACTGCCTGGGCTATCCTTGAAGACGAGATCATCGAAGCTCTAGTAGAGAAGTTTAAAAATGTGGAATCCCTATATATCGCCGACGGACATCATAGAGCAGCTTCTGCTGTAAGAGTCGGCATGATGAGAAGAGAGCACAATCCTGAGTTTACCGGCGAAGAGGAGTTCAACTATTTCCTCTCCGTAATTTTCCCGAGCAATGAGCTGAGAATCATGGACTACAACCGTGTGGTCAAGGACCTGAACGGCTGCAGCGAGGAAGAGTTCCTGAAAGCGGTGGAGAGAGATTTCAGGGTTGAAGAATATCAGGGCGAGGGACCGTTCAGACCCATGAGAAAGCATACCTTCGGGATGTATCTCAAGGGACAGTGGTACCAGCTGGAAGCCAAAGAGCATATCGTATTTGACGACGATCCGCTGAAGAGGCTGGACTGCAAGATTCTTCAGGATCATCTTCTCCATCCGGTTCTTGGTATCGAAGATCCGAGAGTGGACAAGAGAATCGATTTTGTCGGCGGAATCAGAGGCCTTGAGGAACTGGAGAGAAGAGTGGCAAGCGATATGAAGGTTGCGTTCTCTGTTTATCCAACAACCATCATGGATCTCATATCCATTTCCGATGCCGGTATGGTCATGCCGCCGAAGTCCACATGGTTTGAGCCAAAGCTCAGAAGCGGACTTTTCCTGCACGATCTGGAATAAGACAAAGAGACTAATGAGACTGCCCGAGGCACAAGTTGTGCTTTCGGGCAGTCTTTTTCGTGAAATCCTAACTCATCCACCGTTTTTCGGTGCAAAGAGACTCGTAATGTATTATAATTTACTCATTATCAGATGGAGGAAATGTAGAGAGATGAAAAATAAAGCAGTGATCCTGGGCTCTAATTATTATATCGGATTATCAATCATAAGATGTCTTGGAAAAGAAGGAATTTATACTGTTGCCATGGATTATTCCAAGGAAAACACCTATGGCGCGGATTCGAAGTATTTAAAAGCACAGATCATCGTTCCGCACTACAAGAAGCAGGAAGCGGAGCTGGTGAAGTTGATGGTGGACTATGCAAAGAAAGAAGAAGTGAAACCGGTTCTCTTTCCAAGCGGTGACCCTTATGTGGAATTCATCGACCGTAATTTTGATGCGCTTAAGGAAGTCTATCTTTTCCCCATGGATGTCAAAGGCAAATGGACGGACATCATGATGAAGGACACTCTGGAGACGCTTGCCGTCATGTACGGTATGCCGATTCCTGAAAGTGTTGAGCTGAATGATCCCGATATCTTCGATAAGGTAGATAAGATTGTGGGCTATCCCTGCATTTTGAAGCCTACAGAATCGACCATGTTTGTGGCAAAGTTCAGGGTGAAGAATTTTATCGTGAACAACCGTGAAGAGCTCCTAAAATACAGAGACATCATCCTTGAGAGCAGCCTTGACGGCGTCATCCAGAGAATCATCCCCGGATTTGACGACCATATGTACACCTATGACGCCTATCTTGACAGAAATTCCGATGTGACCCACTGGATGACCTGTCAGAAGCACCGCCAGTTCCCCATCAATTTCGGTGCATCGGTCTATACCGAGCAGAGACTGGTTCCTGAGCTCCAAGGCGATCGGCTATAAGGGATTCGGCGAAATCGAGTACAAGAAGGACTCGACAACCGGGAAGTACTACCTGATTGAAATCAATACAAGAACAACAAACTTAAACAGCCTCCTGGAGAAGGCAGGTATAAACTTTCCGCTTCTTGCCTACAGGGAAATGACCGGTGAGAAGATCGAAAAAGACACGAAGACTTATGACTCCAATATCCATTTCAGATACCTCTACGAGGACCTTCTGGCCATCAGGGAGTATGTGAGGGCGGGGCAACTCAGCAAAGCGGACATCGTGAAGTCACTTTTCAGAAAGAAAGCACCGGCGATCTTCAGTTTCTCGGATGTTAAGCCTGCACTTGGATTCCTTTCCATGGTCTACGGAAAAGTGAAGAAAAGATCCCATAGAGGCTAAGTACCCTCGAAAGAAATATTCCTCATTTACTGTTGACTTAATCGGGGTTTTCCTTTAAAATTAACTGTGTTGCTCATAAAGTTTCTTTGTGAGCACTTATGTGGAGAGGTGGCCGAGTGGTCGAAGGCGCACGCCTGGAAAGTGTGTATCGGGGAAACTCGATCATGGGTTCAAATCCCATCCTCTCCGCCATTACCGTGCTAGACGGGGAGTTAGCGGTGCCCTGTAACCTGCAATCCGCTATAGCAGGGTGTAATTCCTAACCGAGGCTTGAACTTTCAGGGTCTGACCCTTAAAAGTGACGTTGATAAATGGGTCCCACGCAATGGATGGCTATGAACCTCGTCAGGACCGGAAGGTAGCAGCGATAAATAGAATTTTCTGTGTGCCGTGGCAAACCTGTTTTGAGTTTACTATTTGGGTAACGCTTGAACGTTTACTGTCAGAGTTGGGTGCGCGGTTTCAATTAAAAAGTTAAGAACCCTTAGTTCATTTGAACTAAGGGTTTTGTTATTTCTGAATATCAGTCTAAAGGTGCAGCGATTCCTTTAAGCTCATATCTGCAGAGCTTTGCGATTTTGTAGAGATAGCCACTGATCCTCTCTAAGGTCTGCAGAATCTCCAGATAGACAAGGGAGGCTTCCATGGTGCACTTTTCCTCTTCAAGGCGAAGGACATGATTGTCGCTGTATTTTGCGACCTTCCGGTCCATTCTGATGTCCAGTTCCCGGATTCTCGCGAGATTGTCCTCCTTATGGTGATTGAGGTTCTCGCAGGTCTTCTCGTACATTTCATTCAGCATACCTTTCAGGTTTTCCAGTTCCATGAGGGCATCCTCAGTAAAAAACATCTCCTTGTCGTTTCGCTGGATCTGAAGGGACATGAGATGACTGGTATGGTTGGCCATCCGTTCAAGATACTTTGCTCCCTTGATGACGCCAGGCAGAGAAATGGACTGCTCTTCGCTGAGTGTACGCTTGGAAAGACTGATCATGTAGTTTGTCAGATCTTTCTGAAGAGAAATGACATCTTTCTCCATGACGGACACCTCTGTAGAAGATTCTGTCGTGTCTTTTAGAATGTTCTCAAACGTCGCATTCAGCATTTCCTTGTTAT
>DAMDIS010000072.1:3623-12707 GCA_032100885.1 Proteiniclasticum sp. | reverse complement strand
TTCTGTATTTCCTGATGACGATGAAGTAAAAGAATGCAAAAAGGACAACACCTTTAAATACACTTGAAATGGTGATTGCCCACCATACGCCATCCAGTCCAAGTCCAAGATTCCTTGAAAAGTAATACGCCATGGGTATTCTGAGCACATTAAAGGTAATCCCAACAACCGAAGGGTAAATTGTCTTTCCGAGCCCGTTGAAAGCACCCTGATTGGATATTTCAAGGGTTGAGAACCACTGTGAGAAGGCAATGATCATAAGGTAAGATGCCCCCATTGCGATGGTTTCCGGCTCGCTGACAAAAATACCGAAAAGCTGCTCGGCAAAGAAATAGAGAAATAAGGTTGTAGCAATACCGATGATTGACATCAGTCTAAGACCGGCTCCATATCCCTTCATGATTCTTTCGTACTTCTGTCCGCCGTAATTCTGGCCTACAAACGCACTGATTGCCGTTGAATATCCGTTAGCCGTCATCCAGGTGATGGATTCAATCTGTGAACCCAGTTTCTGAGCAGCAATAGCTCCTGGACCATATACGGATATGATTCGAGCAATGACCATTCCAATGATCGAGAACAGACCATTTTGTATACCCACCGGGAATCCCAGTTTGATGATGTTTCTGATTCGTGTAATGTCCACTTTCCTGAAAATATTGATTTTAAAGAAAGGGTCTCTGCTTGTTGCCATAATGAATATAAAAATACCAGTTACCAGAAGCTGTGCAAGAATTGTGGCCAGAGCCGCTCCATATACGCCAAGTGCCGGTATCGGTCCAAAACCTCTGATGAAGAGAGGATCGAGAATCATATTCGTTCCTAGACCTACGAGATTGATCATGAACGGGGTCTTGCTGTTTCCTGATCCGTTGAATATGGAAGTCAGGACAGGATTGATGAACATGAAGAGTATCCCTGATGCGACAATCGTAAGGTAGCCCACTGCCATTTCTATGACATCTGCATCGCCCAGGTTGAAGAATGCGATGAGCTGTTCCCTGAAAAGCAGAAGAAGCAGACCATAGCCCGCTGCCAGCATCAGATTAAGATGAATTGCACTTCTTGCATAGTTCTGCGCCCCTTCTTCATCATTTCTGCCTAAATGCTGTGCAACAAATACCTCTGCACCGACTTTAGAAAGAAGAATAAGAGAAAAGGCAAACCAGGAAAAGAAACCTGCTGTGCCAACTGCCGCCAGAGAATTGCTGCCAAGTCTTCCGACCCAGAACATGTCTGTAATGTTATATGTCATCTGAACAAAAGAGGTTCCCATGATCGGAATGGCCAGTCTTGTCAGCGTGGTACTTATTTTTCCGTGAGTCAAATTGACCTTTTCGCCCATTTTATAAGCTCCTTGCACTTGTATAATTGAAGATTAAAAAATCCATCAAATAATTATACCCCATGGATTTCTATTTAACTAGAAGTTCCATGGGGATAATTCTTGTTATTTTTAATGATTTCTTACTTAGCGCCTTCTAAAGCGTTGTTGACTGCATCCTTGATTCCGTTTGAGGAAACAGTTGCACCTGATACAGTTTCTGCATCATCAGCGGATGTCTTTCCAACGATTGCTGGAATAACTGATTCTTCAGCTTTTTCCCAGATACCATCTGTTTCAGCATGTTCATCAACAGTGATGTCGGAAACCTTGCCGTCTGCTACAGTTACTGTAAGCTTGATTGGGCCGTTATGTCCCTGTGCTTCACCGTTGTATGTACCGTCTGTAAGAGCGGATGATCCACAACCTACAAGAACACCAACTGAAAGTAAAGCAGATGCTGCGATCTTTACGATTTTCTTCATATATGATCTCTCCTTTATACAATATGTTTTTTTCAGGGATATCATGACATGAGTATCCTCGAACAATATCATTTTAGCCTTTATCCGGTCATTTTTCAACACACCATAAAAGAATTAAGGAAAAATCTACAATATCACAAATAAGATTTAAGCATTCCATATTCTTCATCTTTCCTGTAAATGAGACTCAGTAATCTTCCTCTGTCTTCTGTCTCAGACTTAAATGAAATTCTGTAGAGGTCAACCGTAGCATTCTTTTCTTCAACCACAGCCTCAGTATGAGTGAGTTCATACTCATTCAGAATTCTGTCGTCAATCCTGATTTCAAAAGAATGATCGTCCGTTTCAGGTGAGAGATGTTTTTTCCCTGCCTTCATTTTCTCCAGTGAAACGAGCTGAAAGGTTGCTGAATAGATTTCCCTGTCCACTGGCAGTTCACGATTGAAATGGATGAACTCAACATTGCCCAGGGTAATATTGATGTGATGTGGGATATTCGTACTGATGTTGGCATGAGTAAACGCAAGATAATTCTCCCCGTAGTAATGCGTACCGATGACTGACCCGTTGGTCTTCTCATTGATCTGCAGGTAATATTCTCCATATTCATTGCTGTACCCGCTGCCAAGCACATTAAAATTTCTGTCCACAAAAAGGATCTCGGCGTCCTGAAGAATCGTGCCCCTGTGATCCGATACGGTTCCGTTTATCTTTCCCATCTCATTGTTACCTCCCGATTCAATCCTAATAAGATACTAACACAACCAGAAAGAAAAACCATATTTCCCTCACCAAAAGAAACCATGCAGCGGGAGTGAACTGCTGCATGGTTTCTTTGCGCCTTTTTACTGACAGACTTTTCCAGGATTAAGAATATTTTTAGGATCAAAGGCGAGTTTGATGTTCTTTAGAAGGTTCATATAGGATTCATCATACTGCTCAAACATGTAAGGTCTCTTTGCAAAGCCTATGCCATGTTCTCCTGACACCACACCTTCAAGCTCACGTGCTCTTTCGTACATGCATTCAAACACATCTCCGAGCTTTTCCTTCCACTCATCATCGTTCATGTCGTCTCTAAGTACATATACATGAAGATTTCCGTCTCCTGCATGACCGAAGCTTCTGATTCTTACATCAAACTGTTTCTGCAGATCATTTGTGTAGTTGATGAAATCTGCAACCTTGTCTCTTGGCACACAGACATCGCATTCATCGATTTCCGATGTGGATGCTTTAACCGCTTCAAGGAAGGCGCCTCTGGCGGACCATATGCTCTGTTTTCTTTCATCGGTATCGGAGATGAAGACATCAAGCGCTCCTGATTCAAGGCATAGCTTTGCAACAGTGTCATAGTTTCTTTCCACTTCTTCAGTGGTGTTTCCGTCAAAGGAGAGAAGAAGATAGGCATCAGAAGAATTATCGGGAAACTTCTTATCCAGGAACTTCTCTGCAGCGAGGATGACTTCTCTTTGCATAAACTCGATTGCCGTCGGTGCGGCTTTTGATTTGATGATCTTCGGTACCGTGCTGATCGCCATGTCAAGATTCGGGAACGGGATGAGAAGGCTTATGACCTTCTTTGGAAGAGGAAGAAGCTTGAGTGTTGCCTCTGTAACCACTGCAAGAGTTCCTTCAGAGCCGCAGATCATATCTTTGACGCTGTAGCCTGAACTGTTCTTGACGACCTTGCCGCCGATCTTCATGATATCTCCGTTAGGCAGAACGACTTCAAGGCCACGCACATAGTCCCTTGTGACGCCATACTTAACCGCTCTCATTCCTCCGGCATTTGTATTGATGTTTCCGGCAATGGTTGCTGTCTTTTCCCCTGGATCTGGTGGATAGAAGAAATCTCTTTCTTCCACGTACTTGGCAATATCCATGAGCATAACTCCAGGTTCAACAGTCAGTGTAAGATTGTTTTCGTCCAGCTCCAAGATTTTTGTCATTTTGGTCATATTGATCATGATGCCCCCATGAATAGGGACAGAAGCTCCGACCAGGCCAGTTCCTGAGCCTCTTATGACCACAGGTATGTTGTTGTCATAAGCATACTTCATGACATCTGACACATCCTTTGTGGAGAGAACTTCAACCATAACTTCGGGCATGGCACTGATGCCGCCCAGCTCGTCATGACTGTAATCTTCACTGATATTTTCCCCTGTATATCTTTACCAAGCAGTTCAATGAGATGATTGACATCCTTTGTATCCAGTTTTTTATAGTTCATCATTACGCCACCCCCTTAGCGATCTTCACTTTAGCGATGAGCTCAGGCAATACCTCGTAAAGATCGCCTACGATTCCATAATGAGCCACATTAAAGATAGAAGCATTTTCATCATTGTTTACAGCAAATATATATTCAGATCCATTCATTCCTGCAGCAAACTGTACTGAACCGGAAATGCCTAATGTGATCATGAGCTTTGGCTTGACGGTTCTTCCAGAGAGTCCTACCTGTCTCTTGGCATCCAGCCATCCTGATTCGACAAGAGGCCTTGTGCCTGCAATCTGAGCATTGAGAAGATGTGCCAGTTCCCTGACCATTTCCATATCCTTCTCGCTCTTTACCCCACGGCCCACTGCAATGATGGTTTCAGCATCGGAAATGCTCACTTCCAGAGCTTTTTCCCTGACTTCAAGAACTTCGATCCTAGATGCGAGCTTCTTCTCGTCAATGGTGCAAAGGATGACTTCTCCCCTTGCCTCCTCAGATCTTGCCATTGCGTTCATGACCTTGTATCTGACCGTAGCCAGCTGAGGCCTTGTATTCGGTGTCTTGATCTGTGCCATGATGTTACCGCCGAAGGCTGGTCTGATCTGCACAAGATCCGTATTCTCCTTGATATCCAGTACAGTACAGTCCGCAGTAAGACCTGTTCTGAATCTTGCTGCCACTCTTGGCGCAAGTGATCTTCCGATTGTCGTTGCGCCGACAAGTATGGAAGAAGGCTTCACTTCATCGATGAATTTCTCAAATGCAGCTGTATAAGGTTCTATTCTGAAATCCTTAAGCTCCTTATGGTCATAGACAAATACTTTGTCCGCTCCATAATGCAGAAGTTCGTCTGCCTTGTCTTTGATCTCATGTCCCAGAAATAGAGCATATACCGGGAAACCGACCTTATCTGCCAGTTCTCTGGCTTTACCCAGAAGTTCCATGGTCACCGGGTGAATATCCCCATCCACATGATCCACGTAAACTGCAATACCCTTCCAGAGAGATTTGTCCACGGTTTTTACCTGTGCTTCCTCCACAAGTTCCATTACCCCTTTTGGTCCCTTATTCACACAGATCTTGCACATCTTGCAGCCTGAATTGATTTCCAGTTTCCCCTCATTTTCTTCCAGAGCATGGAATGGACAGATGTTTATGAGTGTGATCATATTTTCCGGTGTAACGAGATGCTGGTTTACTTTTAATGTTGACATATATCTTCTCCCCCTATACAAGTTTAAGCTCAATGAGCTTGCTTGATGCGTTATGGACAACCTGAGTTGAGCTTCCCTTGAACATTTCTCGTTTGTCGTTTCCGGTCGGCGGGAAGATTCTTTCCACCTGAGTGGGTGAACCGTTCAGTCCATACTTCATAATGTCCTGATCTTCAAAATCGCTGAAAGTGATGACTCTGATTTCTCTGTCTTTTGTGGACATTTTTCTTTTGTAGGAAGGAAGTCTTGGCTGGAAGATATCCTTTTCCACTGTCAGGAGACAGGGATATTTAACTGCAGCAACTTCAATGGTATTTGGCATGTCCATTTCCACAACAATTGCATCTTCTCTGTACTCGAAGATCTTTGTGACATTGGCCACGTGAGGAATATCAAGATATTCAGCCATTTCTGGTCCTACCTGTGCGGTATCGCCGTCTGTCGTCTGTTTTCCGCAGAGAATAAGATCAAAATTTCCGAGCTTCTTCACAGACTGGGAAATGGTATAGGATGTGGCAAGAACATCCGCTCCTGCAAATTTTCTGTCTGAAATCAGCGCACCATGATCTACCCCCATCATGAATGCTTCCCTGATCACTTCTTCCGCCTGCTTAGGTCCCATGGTCACAGCAGTAATGCTTCCACCCTGGGCTTCCCTGATTCGAAGAGCTGTTTCCAAAGCGAAGAGGTCATAGGGATTCATCTTTGAATCCACTCCGTCACGCTTAAGGACACCCGTCTTTTCATCTACTTCAACTTTGTTTGATCCAGGTACCTGTTTAATACACACTAATATATTCATATTTCCCTCCATAAATTTAATTTTCCGTAAGAATGTTTACCCTAAAAGTCCCATAAGTAGAGGTACCAGTATGACTGTCGCAATCCCAGCTATGCCGATGGAAAGTCCGCTCATTGCTCCTTGAGTTTCTCCAAGCTCCATGGCTTTTGATGTCCCCACTGCATGAGCCGCTGTTCCGATGGCAACACCCTGCGCTACATCATCTTTGATTCTAAGCAGCTTGAGAAGGCCAGGTCCGATGACGGCTCCTGTAATACCTGTCAGAACGATGACCGCAACAGAAAGGGATACGATGCCTCCGATCTCTTTGGAGATCTCCATACCGATGGCGGTTGTCACAGACTTCGGCAGCATGGATACTGCAACGCTTAAATCAATTCTGAACAGCTTTGAAAGAAGAATAACACTCATGATGGAGGTTACGCTTCCTGCAAGGATTCCCACAAGGATTGGCACAAAGTCTTTTTTGAGAAGTTCGATCTGCTTATAAAGAGGAACTGCAAGCACCACCGTAGCTGGTCCCAGGAAGAAAAGAATGAAGCTTCCGCCAAGATCATACTTTTCTTTTGGGATCCCCAGTCCCAGAAGGAACACGATGACAATGATGATGGCAACAAGCAGAGGATTAAGTAGAGGATTCTTTGTCTTTTTGCTGATGACGATCCCGATTTCAAAAGCGATGACAGAAAGCAGTATGCCGAATATCGGTGTATCAAGTAGTCCACTCATTAACTTCTCCTCCCCTTAAGCAGCTGCACTGTCCAACCCGTTACGCCAACAACAAGTACTGTGGAGATGATCACGATCATCATGATGGGCAGCCAGGCGCTGCCGATGACATCAAGACTTGAGATGAGACCTACCCCAGCAGGAACAAACAGAAACGCCAGATGGTCAAGGAGAAATTTCGAAATCATTTCGATGTTCTCCAGTTTAATGACTTTAGTCATGAGGAGAATGAAAAGAATGACCATACCGATTACCGTTCCAGGTATGCTGATTCCAGTGGACATTCTTATCCCTTCCCCGAGAAGCAGTATAACGAGTATGGTACCGAACTGTCTGAGTACTTTCATAGGATCCCCCTTAAAGTATACTGTGGTCGTATGGTCATTTGGTATGACCAATTTATTCCGTTAAAATGATACTAGCATAAGTATGGAAACGTTTAAAGCATAGTTTAGAAAATAACAGTCTGCCGTTTATCTCGGGTTTCCACACTTTACTCTCCACCGCTGAAGTTTCAATGTCTCCTTCTCATGGACGCGAAAAAAATATCTTTTATTTTTTTATAAACTGGGCTCCAGGCTTAAATTATTGTGATTTCTTTAACTATAGTCTGCCATGATAAAGATTCCGGCGAATCCCGCTTCTCTCTTCTAGCATTCCGGTCATAAAATGCAGAAAAGGCTCCCTTTTAAAGGGAACCTATCAAATGTTAAATATGATCCGGCTTCTGCTTTTAATAGATATCCATATGCCTGATGATGAGATTCATATGATCATTCATCACCTTTGCCGCTTTCTTCTCATCATGGGCAGCCAGTGCCTTGTAGATGTTCTCATGATGTTCCAGGAGAACCGTTTTATTCTCATCCTTGTTGATGATGGCTTCTCTTGCTTCTTTGATGAATGAATCCATCAGTGAGGATACTGCCGTCAGGATACTGACGATGAGTCTGTTTCCCGATGCTCTGGCGATGATGTAGTGTAGCTCTTTATCCAGAACCACATTGTCCTTCTCGTCAGGTTCGCTCTTCATAAGCTCTATGATTTCGCCCATGCGCTTAAGATCTTCTTCTCCGATGTTTTTCGCTGCAAGACTTGCAGTTTCGATTTCCAGCACTTTTCTCAGTTCCAGTATCTCGGAATTTCTGCTGTTCTGAAGAACAAACATCAGAGACAGGGGTTCGATGAGATTGTCTTCGAAGCTGTCCCTGATGTAGTTTCCCCCACCCTGCTTGCATTCGATGAGACCGATGATCTGAAGCGCTCTCAGCGCTTCTCTCACAGATGTTCTTGAAACCTGAAACTTTTCAACAAGTTCTCTTTCCGGAGGCAGCTTGTCTCCCTTTTTCAGCTCTCCGCTGGTGATCATAAATTTAATCTGCTCGATTACCTGTTCATAGACCTTAGTGTTTTTTACCGGAGTAAACATTGCCTCACATCCTTCTTTGCTTCACTCACTATATTCTTCCATTTTCTATCATTCCTATTATCCCGTATTCGCTGAAACATTGCAATACAGGACAGAATCCGGATGTCACACTGGATTTTTGGACTAGAATATCTTTCTTGTCCACTCTTCGCAGTTCCAGATGTGTGTAGCGATATCCTCATAGAATTCCTTTTCGTGAGAAACAAGAAGTATGGTTCCCTTATACTCCTTAAGTGTTCTTTTCAGCTCGTCTTTAGCATCCTGGTCCAGATGGTTTGTCGGCTCGTCGAGAAGTAGGACATTGGCGTCTCTGTTCATGACCTTTGCCAGTCTCACTTTGGCCTGTTCTCCACCGGAGAGGACAACGATCTTGGACTCGATGTGCTTTGTGGTCAGTCCGCATCTTGCCAGAGCACTTCTCACCTCATACTGGTTGTAGCCGGGATATTCCGCCCAGAAGTCTTCGATGCAGGTCTTGTAGTTGTCCCTTGAACCTTCCTGCTCGAAGTATCCGATCTCGATATTTTCGCCTGTCTCGATATCACCGCTGAAGGGTGGTATAAGACCCATCAGACTCTTTAAAAGAGTGGACTTACCTAGACCGTTTGCTCCTGTCAGTGCAACCTTCATGCCCTTTTCAAGATAGACGTTGACCGGCTTTGTCAGCGGTTCATCGTATCCGATCACGAGATTATCCGTCTTGAAGATGATCTTGCCTGAGGTTTTTCCCATCTTGAACTCGAAGGTAGGCTTAGGCTTGTCCTTCATGAGCTCGATTTTGTCCATTTTGTCCAGCTTCTTCTGTCTGGATTTTGCCATATTGGATGTGGCAACTCTTGCCTTGTTCCTTGCGATGAAGTCCTCAAGCTTGTTG
>DAMDIS010000072.1:0-3613 GCA_032100885.1 Proteiniclasticum sp. | reverse complement strand
CCATATGGTAGATGAGATTGACCACTTCGTTGATGAACGGAATGTCATGGGAGATCAGCATGAAAGCATTCTCATAATTATTGAGATAGATCTTCAGCCAGTTGATGTGCTCCTCATCAAGATAGTTTGTCGGCTCATCAAGAAGAAGGATGTCAGGAGATTCAAGAAGAAGTTTTCCAAGGAGCACCTTGCTTCTCTGTCCACCTGAAAGTTCATCCACCTGCTTGTCAAGGCCGACATCACGAAGTCCAAGTCCCCTTGCCACCTCTTCAACCTTTGAATCGATGTTGTAGAAGCCGCTGTTGTCCAGAATATCCTGAAGTGTACCCATATCGTCCATGAGCTTGTAGAGCTCCTCTTCTGTGCAGCTCCCCATTTTGTCTCCGATTTCAAGAATTTCCTGTTCCATGTCGAAAAGATACTTGAATGCGCTTCTCAGCACATCCTGTATGGTCGCACCTTTCTCAAGACTGGAATGCTGGTCAAGGTAGCCTACTCTTACACGGTTCGCCCATTCCACTGTGCCTTCATCCGGCTGCAGTTTTCCTGTGACGATGTTCATGAATGTGGACTTTCCTTCACCATTGGCGCCGATGATCCCCACATGTTCTCCCTTAAGGAGTCTGAAGCTTACATCTTCAAATATTGCTCTGTCTCCAAAGCCGTGACTGATATTTTTTACTGTTAATATACTCAAATTAAATCTCTACCTCAATTCTTTATTTGACTGCCTGGTTATGACTATCCATGGCTATAATTTCTCTTCTCAGATAGTCCAGGGCTGTAATGGTTGCACGGATGCGGATCTTTTCTCTGCCTCCGGTAAAGTATCGCTTGAACACGGAGACGTTGCCTCTGACCCCGATCCCGATATAGACAAGCCCTACAGGCTTTTCCTCGCTTCCGCCTGTCGGTCCTGCGATGCCGGTTGTGACAAGGCATACATCCGCTCCGGTTTTCTCATAAAGACCTTCGGCCATTTCTCTGCAGGTCTCTTCACTCACTGCGCCGAACGCTTTTAGGGTTTCCTCTTTCACACCGAGATACTTCACCTTTGAAGCATTGCTGTAGGTGATGAGGGCTTCTTCAAGAACTTCGGACATTCCGCCTTCAAACCCCAGAAGCCTTGATGCGATCATGCCTCCTGTAACAGATTCAGCAATGGCGATGGAATGCCTGTTTGAAACCAGCTCTCTGCCGATGACATCCTGCAGGGTGTCTTCATCCACACCGTAGATATACTCTCCGATTCTGTTTCTGATTTCCTCTTCCATAGGCTGGATCAGTTTCCTTGCTTCCTCTTCATTTTTCGCCCTGGCTGTAATTCTCAGTATGGATTCACCCTCTTTGGCATAGGGCGCAACGGTAGGGTTTTCGCTCTGATCGATAAGATCCTTGACCCTTGTTGCCATATCCCATTCTCCAAGACCGATGCAGCGGAGAGTTCTTGAGATGATGGTATGATCCATGAACTGCATGAGGAAAGGCTTCACCTTGTTTTCAAACATGGGTACCATTTCCTTTGGCGGTCCCGGAAGATTGATGATATAACGGTTGTCTTCGCCCATGATGATGCATCCCGGTGCGGTACCGTTGGGATTGTCAAGAATGATCGCCCCTTCAGGGAACATCGCCTGCTTCTGATTGCCGTTTAGCATTGCGCGATCGTTGTTTCTGAAATAGGATTTGATCACTTCATAGGAAGGCTGATGAAGAACGAGTTCTTTTCCAAGTACCATCCCCGAGACTTCCTTGGTGATGTCGTCAGGTGTAGGCCCAAGGCCTCCTGTTGTGATGACGATCTCCGTATCTTTTAGTGCCTGCTTCAGTGCGATTTTCAGTCTTTCCTCATTGTCGCCTACTGTTGTCTGCCTGTAGATGCCTATTCCAAGGAGCGCCAGCTCCTTGGCAAGATACTGGGCATTGGTATTGATGATGTCTCCTAATAGAAGCTCTGTGCCTACTGCCATGATTTCAGCATTCATTATCTCATCTCCTTTTCTTCAAAGTGTCTGGTATCTCCATAGAGCACGATCTCCCCTTCTTCGGGGCCGAGCACTTTCACCATGGATATGCTCGCCTGCTCAACAACAGGCTTCGTCCAGAACTTGATGAATCCCTCCGGACTGAAGTGGCTCATGAGCGCTTTCAATGTCACTCCATGGGTGACCACAAGGATGTTGCCCTCCCTGTTCTCTGCGATGATCTTCTCCAGCGCCTTCTTTGCTCTTTCCAGCATTTCATCGAAGTTCTCGCCTGTATTCTTGACAAAAAGGTGAGGCCTCATCCAGTAGTTCTCAAAATTCTCCGGGTCTTTAACCCTGATTTCCTCAAGTGTCCTGCCTTCCCACTCACCCATATTCATTTCTCTAAGTTCATCTAAAAGTTCAATTTCAAGATCAAGGTCTCCCTTGGCCGATATCGCGGTCTTTACCGCTCTTTCGCTTGGGCTTGAATAAATCTTGCTGATGTCATACATCTTCACAGCCTGATTCAGCTTCTTTCCCTGCAGGATGCCTTTCTCTGTCAAAGGTGAATTCAGCCATCCCTGAAGTCTTCTCTCCGTATTCCACTTTGTTTCACCATGTCTGGTGATATAAAGATTTAGCATAATCTACCTCCTGCCTGCGTTTTCTAACTTATCTATTCTATCATAATCTGTGGTTTTCACAAAACAATTATTCCCTTGTAGCCCAAAAGATGAAACCCCGATTCAGGTGGGAGATGATAAGCTGTGCTGCAAGATAAAAGACCCTCCATCAACGCCTTGATTGAGAGTCTCTTATTTCATTCACTATTTCTCTTCACTTTCTATGAGCGCAAGTGCTACTGCACCGACAACTCCTGCTTCCTGACCCAGCTCAGCCGGAAGAATCTTTGTGGCATCAAACATGAAGTCGAAGCTTCTCTTTCTCGCACTTTCCTTGACCTTGTCGAAGAAAAGATTACCGATCTTTGTCACTCCTCCGCCTATGACGATGACCTCTGGATCGAAATTGACGATGAGATTGGCAATCCCTATCCCCATATACATGAATGCACTTTCAAGGATCTCCACAGCCACTTTGTCTCCTTCAAGGTATGCCTGATGCACTTCGTAGCTTGTTATGGTTTCGACATCCTTAAGAGAAGTCTCACGTCCGGCAAGGACCGCCTCCTTCGCTCTCTTGGCAATGGCGGTACCGGAGGCAAGTGACTCGAGGTCTCCAAATTTTCCACAGTTGCACTGATGCTCGCTGAAGGGCTCTATGGTCATATGTCCGACTTCCAGCGCATTGGAGGTGTTTCCGCGGTAAGGTCTTCCATTAAGGACAGCGCCTCCACCTACTCCTGTGGAAACTGTGATGTAGAGCATATGCCTTGTACCTTTTCCCGCTCCGAAGGTATATTCTCCGATGGCGGCGGCATTAGCGTCGTTATCAAGGTAGGTCTTCACGCCGAATCTGTTTTCTATGGGTTTCACCACATTGTAGTTCTTGAATGGAAGGTTCGGGGTTGTAATGATGGTCCCCTTTTCCGAATCCAGCGGTCCCGGAGCGCCGATTCCTATGGCTCTTACTTCTTCACTGCTGATTCCTGATGCTTCAAGGACCATGGATATGGATTCGAAAAT
>DAMDIS010000071.1:11916-12751 GCA_032100885.1 Proteiniclasticum sp. | reverse complement strand
TCTTGATACGGTATCTCATACCAAAGCCTTAAGGGCAAAAGAAGTCATAGGGCTGTTTCATACCATCAAACCGAATAAAATCGAAGCGGAAGCCTTGTCCGGCATTGAAATTGAAAACCGTGAGGACATGGACAGGGCAGCAGCTTATTTCCATGAGGAAGGTGTAAAGAACGTATTCATCACTTTAGGCGAAAATGGAGTTTACTACAGCGACGGCACGACGCAGGGAATCATGAAGGCGCGCAAGATCATACCGAAAAATGCTACTGGGGCAGGAGATGCCTTTCAGGCAGCTCTTGTACATGCGGAACTCAATCATATGGAAATAAAAGAAAAAGTGAGGTTCGCCATGGCCGCATCTATTCTGGCCATGAGTTCCTACTCAACGATCAATCCGGAAATGTCCGAAAGCAATATTATGAAAACAATAAACGATATGGAGGAAAAATAATATGAATCAGTATGTTGTAACAAGTCAGGAAGTAAAGGAAGCTCTTGCATCGGGTAAGCCGGTGGTCGCGCTTGAGTCTACAATCATTTCTCATGGAATGCCATATCCCAAGAATGTGGAAACTGCTCTTAAGGTGGAAGAGATCATCAGAGAAAACGGTGCAGTGCCTGCGACAATCGCGATCATCGGCGGAGTGATGAAAGCCGGTCTTACAGAGGAAGAAATTGACTATATGGGGAAAACTCCAGGTGTAGCAAAAGTTTCAAGAAGAGATATTCCTTACATCGTCGCGGGAAAGCTCGATGGTGCAACAACTGTCGCTTCGACTATGATTATCGCTGAAATGGCGGGCATTAGCATATTTGCCACAGGCGGTATCGGTGG
>DAMDIS010000071.1:10095-11826 GCA_032100885.1 Proteiniclasticum sp. | reverse complement strand
ATCCTTGATCTTGGACTGACGCTTGAATATCTTGAAACTAAAGGGGTTCCAGTGTATGGCTACGGAACTGAGGAGCTACCCGCTTTCTATACAAGAAAGAGCGAGTTCAAAGTGGATTACAGAATCGATGATCCTAAGGAAATGGCAGGCGTCCTTAAAGCCAAGTGGGATCTTGGACTAAAGGGTGGAGCACTTATCGTGAATCCTATTCCTGAAGAGTATTCCATGGATGAAAGTCTTATCACAAATGTCATTGAAGAAGCCGTGAAGGAAGCGAAAGCAAACGGGATCAAAGGAAAAGACACGACACCTTTCCTTCTTGCAAAGATCAAGGAGATTACAGGTGGAGACTCACTTGAAGCGAACATTCAGCTGGTTTACAACAATGCAAGACTTGCTGCCAAGGTCGCCGTGGAATTCATGGGAATGCAAGAGTAATTTAATCCTTGTTTAATCTTCTTCAAGTAGAATGAATCCATAAACAATGAAAATTTGATTGGAGAAGATGAATTAATGGGCGGACAGAATTTCATAGGCGGAATAATCACAATGATCATAATCTTTCTTGTCATTAGTTTTGCCATAACATTACTGCCTTATATTCTATTAGGAATCGCAATCCTGTATTTCTATAGAAAACTGATCAGACCGCTTTTTGGTCAGACAAACCAGCAGCAGTCATATAAGGAAAAGAACTACTATGTGACTAATGCAGAAAAGGAAGAATCACCTGTCGTGAATCAGGTGAAGAGCGTACACGACGATACTTTTTTCAGACAGGATCATAAAGTGGTGGATGTCGATTATGACGATGAACAGAAATAGAAAGTGATATGAAGTTAATAAAAGGACTGGAGTTTTTCTCCGGTCCTTTTTCAGTAAGTCATGTTTCTAAATTAAGTGGAAACATGATAAGATAGTAAAGGAATAATTATAGGAGGTCTCTGATGTACGATTATATCAAAGGAAGATTTAAAGGCATTTTCAAAGATTACGTCACCATTGAAAATGGTGGAATTGGATATAAAGTCTTCACGTCCGGAAATTCCATGGCCATGATGCCTGGTGTGGATGAAGAGACTACTCTCTATCTTATGCAGATTGTCAGAGAAGATTTTATCGGACTCTACGGATTCACCACAAGAGAGGAGCTTGAACTTTTCTCGATCCTCATCACCATAAACGGTGTGGGCGCAAAAGCGGCCTTATCACTGCTCTCGGCGAGTACCCCGGTCAATCTGAAGTTTGCGATCGTCAATGAAAATGAAACACTGCTTATGAAGGCACCTGGAATAGGTAAAAAGATTGCTCAGAGACTCATTCTTGAACTTAAGGGAAAAATGAGAATCGAAGATTTCTCCGGTATGGATGACATCAGCAGGAAGAAGGCGCTGTCGGAGAATATTTCAAATGAAGCCCTTGCCGCCCTGATTACCTTAGGATATACAGAAAAAGAAGCGAGCAATGCACTTAAGCATGCGGATGATAATCAGAGTATCGAAGGCATCATCAAGGATTCCCTGAAGTATCTGATGAATTAGGAGATAAATTATGGATGAAAGAATCATTACCTCCGATTTCATGGAGGAAGACATACAAAGCGAATATTCCCTGAGACCGCTGAAACTCAATGAGTATATCGGTCAGGACAAGGTCAAGGACAACCTTAAGGTCTTCATTAAAGCGGCTCAGATCAGAAACGAAGCGCTGGACCACGTCATCCTTCATGGG
>DAMDIS010000071.1:1837-10066 GCA_032100885.1 Proteiniclasticum sp. | reverse complement strand
CCGGAGATCTGGCATCGATTCTGACGACCATGAATGACAATGATGTGCTCTTCATCGACGAAATCCATCGTCTGTCAAGAACAGTGGAGGAAATTCTCTATCCTGCCATGGAGGACTATTCTCTGGACATCGTCATCGGAAAAGGTGCTCAGGCGAAATCCATCAGACTTGATCTGAGTCATTTCACGCTCATCGGTGCGACCACAAGAATCGGACTTCTGACCTCTCCTCTGAGAGACCGTTTTGGTGTTCAGCTTTCCATGGAGTACTATACACATGAGGAACTGAAAGAAATCATCATCAGAAGTGCAAGTATCCTTGATTTTGAGATCAGCGATGAAGGCGCACTCTGCATTGCAAGAAGAAGCAGAGGCACACCAAGAATTGCCAACAGACTGCTGAAAAGGGTAAGAGACTTTTCACAGGTTAAAGGCGAATCGGTCATCGATGAGACTACAGCACTGAGCGCACTGAAACTCCTGGATGTGGACAATGAAGGATTCGACAGAATCGACAGAAAGATTCTTGAGGCCATCGTGAACAATTTCAACGGAGGACCTGTAGGTGCTGAAACACTATCGTTTTTCATAGGAGAAGAACTGGATACCATCGTTGATGTCTATGAGCCTTATCTGCTTCAGAAAGGTTTCATCGTCAGGACACCAAGAGGAAGGGTAGCTACGGACAGAACCTATGAACATCTAGGTGTGAAGAGAAAGACTGATTCGCAGCAGACCATATTCTAGAAAAAGAGGTTATGATATTGAAAGTAGAAGATTTTAATTTTGATTTACCGCAAGAACTGATCGCTCAGCATCCCCTAGCGGAAAGAGATCAGTCAAGGCTTCTGGTCGTAGATAAAAAAACAGGTCAGCTTGAACATAAACAGTTTCACAATATTGTGGATTACCTGAAAAAAGGTGATGTGCTCGTATTAAATGACACGAGAGTCATCCCGGCAAGACTTCTTGGCATGAAAGAGGACACAGACGGAAAGATAGAGTTTCTTCTATTGAACAGGAAGAAGCTGGATACCTATGAATGCCTTGCAAAGCCGGGTAAGAGAGCCAGGGTTGGCGCAAGATTCACCTTCGGCGGAGGTCTGCTGAAGGCGGAAGTCATTGAAGTCCTTGATAACGGAAACAGAATCGTTCAGTTCTTCCATGAAGGCGTTTTTGAAGATATTCTCGATCGGCTTGGAGAAATGCCTCTTCCACCTTATATCAAGGAAAAACTGGAAGACAAGGAGCGTTACCAGACCGTATATTCGAGAGAAGAAGGCTCAGCTGCAGCCCCAACGGCAGGACTTCATTTTACAGAAGGTCTTCTGAAGAAGATTACCGACATGGGCGTTGAAATCGCATTTCTGACCCTTCATGTGGGGCTTGGAACATTCAGGCCGGTAAAGGTGGAGTCTGTTGAAAGCCATGATATGCATTCCGAATTTTACAGTCTGGACCAGAAAAATGCGGATATCATCAATCAGGCTAAATCAGAAGGCAGAAGAATCATTTCTGTAGGGACCACTTCAACAAGAACTCTGGAAACTATAGCGGACGAAAAAGGAATGGTCAAAGAGGATTCAGGATATACGAAGATCTTCATATATCCCGGATATCAGTTCAAATGCATCAACTGTCTCATCACAAACTTCCATCTTCCAGAATCAACATTAATCATGCTGGTCTCCGCACTGGCAGGAAAGGACAATATCATGAATGCCTATGAAACTGCTGTGAAAGAGAAGTACCGCTTCTTCAGTTTCGGTGATTCCATGCTTATAAAGGAATAGAATATGTATACATTATTGAAGAAAGAAAAAAAAGCAAGAAGAGGACGTTTCGAAACGCCTCACGGCACCATTGAGACTCCTGTGTTCATGAATGTGGGCACTCTGGCTGTCATTAAAGGTGCAGTCTCTTCCATGGATCTCAAGGAGATCGGATGTCAGGTGGAACTCAGCAACACTTATCATCTTCATCTGAGACCTGGAGACAAACTTGTCCGCAAAATGGGCGGCATCCATAAATTCATGAACTGGGACAGACCTATCCTTACGGATTCGGGCGGTTTCCAGGTGTTCTCTCTGGCTAAAATCAGAAAGATCAAAGAAGAAGGGGTTTATTTCAGCTCTCATATCGACGGAAGCAGAATATTCATGGGTCCTGAAGAATCCATGCGTATCCAGTCTCATCTTGCCTCTACAATTGCCATGGCGTTTGACGAGTGTATAGAGCTTCCAGCTGAAAGAGAATATGTTGAACGTTCTGTAGACAGGACAACCAGATGGCTCGTCCGATGCAAAAATGAGCTCGATCGTCTCAATCAGGACGAGACAACCATAAACAGGAAGCAGATGCTTTTCGGCATCAATCAGGGTGGTACCTATGAAGACATCCGAATCCAGCATGCAAAGGAAATTTCCAAAATGGATCTTGACGGCTACGCCATCGGAGGTCTTGCAGTAGGAGAATCCCATGAAGAGATGTACAGGATACTTGATGTAGTCGTACCACACCTTCCAGAAGACAAGCCCATCTATCTCATGGGTGTGGGCACACCTGAAAATATTCTTGAATCCGTCGAGAGAGGAGTAGACTTCTTTGACTGTGTTCTACCTGCAAGAAACGGCAGACATGGACATGTCTTCACATCAAGAGGAAAGATCAATCTGAACAACAAAAGGTTTGAGATGGATCCGATGCCCATTGACGAAGGATGCGAATGCCCTGCATGCAGAAGCTATACAAGAAGCTACATCAGACATCTGTTCAAAGCGAAGGAAATGCTCGCACTTAGACTTTGTGTGCTCCACAATCTCTATTTCTACAACAAGCTGATGGAAGATATCAGGACTGCAATCGATGAAGACAGATTCCACGAATTCAAAGCACAGAAGCTTGCAGACTGGTCAAGAGGTCAGGAACCCGTTGCAGAGGAAGTATGAAGCAGTTAATTATCACCTGAAGTGAGAAGTTCATAAATAAATCTTCCTTATTCATATAAAATTCACTATAATAGTAGTATTAAACATTGGAGGCACAAATAATGGAACAAATCATCAGACAGACATTGCCCATCATTCTTATGCTCGCACTCATGTACTTCATGCTGTTTCTTCCAGAAAAGAAGAGAAAAAGTGCATTTTCAAAAATGATCAGCGAACTCAAGGTCAACGATGAAGTCACTACAAGAGGCGGAGTCATAGGTAAAATTGTAAGGATGGATGAAGAGACGATTACAATTGAGACCGGATCAGACAGAGTTAAGATAAAGTTTGCTAAAAGTGCGATTGCTACAGTGAGAACAGGCGTTACTGAATAGTTACAGATGATTCTTAACGTTAATCAGTATGTGTAGGAATCAGAGGGCAGCGCAAAACGCTCTGCCCTCTGATTTATGAAAAAAAGATCACTGTCTGTATGACAGAGCCATTTCAGTGTAGAGACTGATTTAAAATAAAATCGGAGGTTGTTTCAGAAATGAAGAGAAGAGGAAATATTACCGTTTTCGTCATTATATTATTTGTTTTATCCTTTCTTGCAGTTACGGCAGTAAACGGACTGACACTCGGAGGATACCGTTTCAAGTCATTCGGAGAAGTGATCAACAGGGGACTAGATCTGCAGGGTGGAGTTTCCGTTGTAATGGAAGTTCAGGCTGATTCGCTTGAAGCAAATGAACTGGATTCCATCAAAACACTGCTCGATCTTAGAGTAAACAAGATCGGAGTCAGTGAAACTGTCTCCACTACTGAAGGAGAAAAAAGAGTCAGAATAGATATTCCAGGAGTATATAATTCCAGTGATATCGTTACAAGTCTACAGACCACAGGTGAGCTTACTTTCAAAGATCCTGATGGAAATGTGATTTTATCAGGCAGTGATGTGACATCTGCAACAGCAATGCTGGATTCGACAAACAAGCCAATCGTGTCTCTTGTGCTGAATGAAGTCGGTGCAGAAAAATTCGAAAAGGCAACCACAGATTTCAGAGGCAAGCAGATCTCCATTAACATGGATGGTGAAGTTCTGTCGTCCCCTATGGTTAATGATGTCATAACCGGCGGAGAAGCGATGATTACAGGTATGGGCTCTGTTGAAGAAGCACAGAACCTTGCGGGAATCATCAATTCCGGAGCGCTGCCATATCCCGTAAAGGCTGTTCAGGTCCAGACTGTCGGACCAAGCCTTGGTGCAGGTGTCATGGGCGATGTCCTTACCGCATCAATTATCGGTGTGGCACTGATCGTTCTTTACATGGTCATCAAATACAGAAGACCAGGTTTCCTGGCATCAGTAGCACTGGGCTTTTATGTTTGGCTCCTGCTGTTTGTATTCTACGGAATAGATGCGACTTTGTCTCTTGCCGGTATTGCCGGTTTCCTTCTGACTATAGGTATGGCAGTTGATGCGAATGTACTGATCTTTGAAAGAATCAGGGAAGAGCTTCAGACTACGACCAATATTCATAAAGCCATCGAAGCTGGATTCAACAACGCAATGAGTTCCATCATCGATTCGAATATAACAACAATCATAGCCGGTCTTGTGCTTTATTTTGTGGGCTCAGGTTCTGTAAAAGGATTTGCGCTTACCCTTATGATCGGTATCGTGATCTCCATGTTCTCCGCACTCTTCATCACGAAGCATCTTCTGTGGCTGGGTGTAAGAATGGGCTTCCTGAGTAAGCTGAGCCATTTCGGTGTATCTGAGACTCCTGCAGTAAAGAAGCATATCGACTTCATCTCCGGGGCGAAATTCTGGAGAATCATCTCAGCAGCTGTACTTGCTTTAGGACTATTCTTCATCGCAACCAGGGGAATGAATCTCGGACTTGATTTTGCGGGTGGTACAAGGCTCGTCATGGAAGTCGGAAAAGACTTCGATAAAGCCGAAATGGATGAAATCGTAAAAGGATATGATGCCAATGCCGTCACACAGAAGATAGATGGAACGCAGATCGAAGTGAGAAGTCAGGCGCTTTCCACCGAAACCATCGATGATCTGGTCGATGATATTCAGGAAAAGTATACACTTAAAGATGAAAGCATCATCACTCTTGATGAAATTGGTGCTTCAGTTGGTAAAGAACTGACACAGAGCGGAATCAAAGCAGTCATTCTGGCAACAGTCTTTATGCTGATCTACATAACACTTCGCTTCAAAAAGAACTACGGATTTGCAGCGATCATCGCGCTGATCCATGATATTGCCTTCCTTGTAGCAGTGTATTCAATACTCGGAATTTCAATCAACACACCATTTATTGCAGCTATCCTTACAATTCTTGGTTACTCCATCAACGATACCATCGTTGTATTTGACAGACTAAGAGAAAACAAGAAACTGCATCCTGGACTGAGTTCGAAGCAGCTGGTGAACATGTCGATGAACGACTCGTTCTCAAGATCTGTAGGTACACTCCTGACCACGCTGTTTACCATTCTGTCTGTAGCGATATTTGTTCCTCAGATCAGAGACTTTGCACTACCGATTTCAATCGGAGTCATGGTGGGTGGATTATCAACTTTCTTTATTGCAGGACCTGCATGGATTTTCCTGGAAGAAAGAGCAAAGAAAAACAGAAAGTAAACTGGATTTTATGGGATGGAATAAGGCCGCTTTTATAAAGCGGCCTTTATGTTCATCAGAAGAAAACGGGCGCTCTCCATTCGTTGTGATGAGCACTGTTTTGTATTATAATAAGAGTTGTTTCAAGTAGATGAGGGATGGATGGATATGGTGAGTGCATATATCAGGGGAATATTTAAAGGTGCTGAATCAGTCAGTATGCCAAAATATACCCATAAAACAGTTTCCAGAATTATGGAAGCGGTAAATAATCGTGAAAAGATCATTATTTACGGCAGGGGTGATCGTGAGGGGATATGCAGTATCGCCACACTGATTCTTGTGCTTCGATACTTCAATGCAGACTTTGACTATTTTCTGCTTCCTAAGGGAGGGAATAGAGAAAGTCTTATTGCTGATGCCAGAACTCACCTGAATTTCTTCAATCCGGGTCTGATGCTTTCACTTGATGAGACCTTCACGGACAGTGTATATGATGCGCTCATCGAAAATGGGACGGATCTAATCGCTATTGGTCATGGAAGCAGTCATGTCAAGTACGGCTTTATTTCCAGTGATGAGACACTACTGAAGAATGTGTTTGTATTTGCGCGGGATCTTTCCATAAACTACGACACACGGAATATTTTCAGATACATCGATCTGGTTTATCTGGGTTCAGATGAAGAAAATACTGATGGTGACGAAATCCGAGAATCATCATTGAACT
The DNA here is from genome assembly GCA_032100885.1 of Proteiniclasticum sp. GTDB lineage: Bacteria > Bacillota > Clostridia > Clostridiales > Clostridiaceae > Proteiniclasticum. The sequence continues at coordinate 3,763 of DAMDIS010000071.1, read as the reverse complement.
GCTCACAACTGAGGACACAAACCGTGCTGAGCAGATCGCAAAATATCTCATAAATAGTCAATAGTAAATAACTTTGGAGGTTATTATGGATTTTAAAGAAAAAATAGCGATAATCGAAGATTTTCCCAAGAAAGGGATCAGCTTTAAAGATATTACTCCTCTTATTGGTGACGGACCAGCTTTCAAGCTGCTTATCGACACCATGGCCGAGAAACTGAGAAAGCTTGGTGTAGACTACATCGCCGGACCTGAAGCAAGAGGATTCATTTTTGGTGTACCACTGGCGTATGCTATGGAAATCGGATTCATTCCCATACGAAAACCTGGAAAGCTCCCGCAGGAGACTGTATCCATAAGCTACGATCTGGAATATGGTCAGGATACGCTGGAAATCCATAAGAATGCCTTCAAGAAGGGCGACAGAGTGGCTCTTGTTGATGACCTTCTGGCAACTGGCGGTACCATTTCAGCATGTGCAAAGCTCATTGAGCAGGCAGGCGGAGAAGTTGTATCCATAGATTTCATGATCGAACTGACAGAACTTCACGGAAGAGACAAGCTTGAAGGCTACCATGTTGAGTCCATGGTGCAGTACGATATCTGATCAGATGATAATATGATGTTTTAAGGCTGGTGTAATGCCAGCCTGTACGCTATTTACTGGCAAATGTGATTTTGATGGAAAAGAGGAATTCTTATGCTCTACGATTTGATGAAAAAAATAGATAAAGCCGGCAATATCAACAAGGAACTTGTCATCAAGGCTTATAATCTTGCTGCTGAAGCCCATGGTGACCAGAGAAGAATTTCAGGTGAGCTCTATGTGACTCACCCTGTTGAGGTCGCCTCAATTCTTGTGGATATGGGCATGGATACCAACACAGTAGTAGCCGGAATCCTGCATGATGTCATCGAAGATACCAAATATACCTACGATGAGATTGCTGAAATTTTCAACGAAGAAATCGCGGAGCTTGTGGATGGCGTAACTAAACTCGGTAAAATCAAGTATAAGTCCAAAGAGGAAGAGCAGGCTGACAATGTCCGGAAGATGCTTCTTGCCATGGCGAAGGACATCAGAGTCATCCTCATCAAACTTGCGGACAGACTCCACAACATGCGGACGCTGAGATATATGCAGCCGGAAAAGCAGAAGGAAAAATCCAAGGAAACCTTCGATATCTATGCACCTCTGGCCCACAGGCTGGGTATGTTCAGAATCAAATGGGAGCTGGAGGATCTGGCATTCAGGTACATGTATCCTACAGAATACTATGATCTGGTGAATCAGATTGCGGAAAAGCGAAAGGAAAGAGAATCCTATATCGCCATGGTGATGGATGATATTGTAGATAAGCTGAAGACTGCAAGTATCGAGTGCGACATTGATGGAAGACCGAAACACTTCTATTCGATCTACAAGAAGATGATGGCACAGAACAAGAACATTGACCAGATCTTTGATCTTACAGCCATAAGAGTTCTTGTGGATTCCATCAAAGACTGCTACGCAGCTCTTGGGATTGTTCATACGATCTACAAGCCGATTCCGGGAAGATTCAAGGACTACATCGCAATGCCGAAGCCCAATATGTATCAGAGTCTTCATACGACGGTTATCGGACCTCAGGGTAAGCCTTTTGAAATACAGATCAGAACCTACGAGATGCATAAGGTGGCGGAATATGGAATTGCCGCACACTGGAAGTACAAGGAAACGGGTTCATCCAAAGAAGCACCAAAAGACACCATGGATCAGAAGCTTGTCTGGTTAAGAGACATGCTTGAATGGCAGAAGGAGACATCCGATGCGGAAGAGTTCATGGAAGCTTTTAAAATCGATCTTTTCGGAGATGAAATCTTCGTGTTTACCCCGAAAGGCGAAGTGATCAACCTTCCTCAGAAGGCGACACCTATTGATTTCGC
>DAMDIS010000071.1:0-1827 GCA_032100885.1 Proteiniclasticum sp. | reverse complement strand
ATACGGATATCGGAAACAGGACCATCGGTGCAAAAGTGAACGGTAATATGGTTACCCTCGACTACAAGCTGGCAACAGGGGAAATCGTGGAAATCATTACCTCTTCCAAACCAAAGGGTCCGAATATCGACTGGATGAATATTGCCACATCCAATCAGGCGAAGACTAAGATCAAAGCCTGGTTCAAAAAAGAAAAAAGGGAAGAGAACATTTCGCGGGGCAAGGAACTTCTTGAAAAGGAAGCCAAAAAGCAGGACCGTAATTTTGCGGATATCGCAAAGGGAGAGATGCTTGACCGTCTGATACGCAGGTATCACGGGAACAACATCGAAGATCTTTATGTTGTGGTCGGCGCAAGTCAGGTGCTTCCTTCAACTATAGTCACCGCGCTGAAAGACTTCATAGAAGAAGAAAAGAAAGCGAAGATCAACGAAGACAACAAGGCTTCACTTCTTGAAGCCGAAAAGATGATCGAAGCGCAGAGGAAGAAAGAAAAAGCCAAGAAGAAGTCCTACTTCGGTGTAATCGTATCTGGCATGAACAATGTCCAGGTAAGATTTGCCAAATGCTGCAACCCTGTTCCGGGAGATGACATCATTGGATTCATCACCAATTTCAGGGGTATCAGTATCCACAGGACTGACTGCACAAATATCGAAGAAATCAAAAATGATAAAACTCATCGTATCGTCGATGTCCAGTGGGAAAAGGAAAGTCAGGAACTATACAGCGCCAGAGTCCAGATCAACGCGTTTGACCGGCCAAACCTGGTATCAGACATCATTTCCCTCATCAACGATCTGAAAATACCGCTTAATGCCATGAATGTGGAAACAAAGAAAGACGGTTCTGTAACGCTCCATCTCTCTCTTCTTATAAAAGACATCAATCTTCTCGAAGAGAGTCTGAAAAGGCTGAGAAAACTCTCCAATGTTTCGGATGCGTTCAGAATCGGGAATGGATAGGTGAAAATATGCGTGCTGTAGTACAGAGAGTATTGTCTTCGGAGGTCATCGTAAATGGGGAAACCGTGGGCAGGATCGGAAAAGGCTTCAATGTCCTTCTGGGAATCAAAGATGATGATGCCCAGGAGGACATGAATTATATCGTAGAGAAGATCAAAGGTCTTCGCGTATTTGAGGATGGCGAAGGCAAAATGAATCTATCATTGAATGAAGTGGATGGAGAGATTCTCATGATCTCTCAGTTTACACTTTACGGAGATGCAAGGAAGGGAAGAAGACCAAGTTTCATTCAGGCTGCCAAAGGTGATGTTGCCGAAAATATGTATGAAACCATGGTGGAAGAGCTGCGCAGCAGCGGATACAAAGTCGAAACGGGAGTCTTCGGTGCAGAAATGAAAGTTCTCATTGAAAATGACGGACCTGTCACCATTCTACTGGACAGCAGAAAGACCTTTTAAGATAGGAGAAATTATGCAGATCAAGAAAACGGTCCTGGGCGTATACCAGGAAAATGCTTATGTTGTAATAGATGAAGATTCCAAAGATGCTCTGATCATCGATCCGGGCGATGAAGGAGTGGAACTGGTCGGTTATCTGAAGAAACTTAAAGTGAATCTGAAAGCCGTTCTTCTTACCCATGGTCATGTGGATCATGTTGGGGCAGTGGATGCAGTGAGAGATGCTTTTTCCATACCGGTTTACATTTCTGAAGTGGATATGAAATATATCGAGCAGAGAAAGACTGCATTCGGAAAGATGAGAAAGGCTGACTTCTTCTTCAAAGAAGGAGATGATTTCCTCTTTGCAGGCAAAAAGATCAGAATCATGGAAACTCCAGGACACAGTAAAGGCAGTCTGAGCT
>DAMDIS010000070.1:2770-12759 GCA_032100885.1 Proteiniclasticum sp. | reverse complement strand
ATGCTGATTCCAGAAGCAGGAAGTTCATCATGGAACACATCGGTTACCTGAGAAATATCCTTATGAAGAAACCTTATGAATCGCTGGATCAAAAAATGATTGATAAAGAACTTGAAGAAATCAGGCTGTGCTGCAAAGACGAATGGTTCACTGCACTTTAGAAGCCAAATATAAAATAACGGATCAGTGTAAAAATAAAGAAGGAACGGGGAATGAATGAAATGGAAAAGAAAAATGTCGTCATTCATGAAAAAATCACCATCGGAATCAGCGCCTGCTGTATGGGCAGTCCTGTAAGGTACAACAACAAGGGATGGGATATGCTTGAGAATCTGGGCAGAGAGAAATCGGATTTCAACTGGTGTCCGGTCTGCGCAGAAACCATGGCGGGACTTGGTGTGCCAAGAGATCCCATTCATCTGTCTGGAGGAGACGGTGCCATGGTCTGGCTGGGGGAAGCCCTGGTCAAGAACAGAAGGGGAAGAGATGTTACTGATGACGTCAAGTACGGCTGCACGACCTGCCTTGATACCCTCAAAAGATCCAATGCCTCGGCTTACATCTATATGGATGGAAGTCCTACCTGCGGGGTCTACCGCACCTCACTGAAGAAGCAGAAAAGAGGGAATCCGCCTGGAATCTTCGGTGCTATGCTCCTTAATGAGGAAATGTTTCTCATCCCTGCAACAGATGTGCAGAGCCCCATCAAGTGGTGGGACTGGAGAAGAAGGCTCCTCGCTTTCCACTGGTTCAAAAACCTGCCGCTGGTCACCAAGGACGATCTTTATAAAGCCTGGTATGTAGTGAAGTTCCTCTGCCAGGAAATCGATGACGAATGGGCAAGGAAGATGGGCAGAAGACTTGCTGATCTTGGCAAAATCGTGGAAGAGGAAACGATCAGTGAGATCAGAAAAGAGATTCTTGAAACACTTAGAAAACCGTCCACGGTATCAAAGATTACCCACAGTCTTTGGAAGAACTATGCGTTTTACAGAAAGACCAAAGGGGAAACTGTGGAGGGAATCCATTCACCTGACTTCAGGCGCAATGTGACAAGCATCGCCAAAGAGCTGCTTCTCATGGAGCGGACAGCTTTCGAGGAAGAAGTGTTCTTTGCCTCGTCTCCAGTGATTTACAGAGACAAGAGAAGAATGCCGAAGGTTCTGCCTGAGGATATCGAGATGGATGAAGAAATTGAAAGCACACTAAGCGGAGAACTTCCTCTTGAGGAAATCACTGAATAATTTTAGCCTATGCTTAAAGCCGGAGCGATCAGTTTCGGCTTTATCCTGTGTAGGAACGGTCAGAAATGGTGGAATGTAATGGTGCTAGACTAGATGTTGAGTGTGCGAGAATAAATCTTAGTGAGGAAAGCAATCAGCCTAAATTCGGAGGCATCCTTGAGTATCCGAAACTTGAAATCAGAAGAAAGGGAGTGACCTTTATAAAAGGTGCAAGCGGTGCAGGGAAAAGCACGCTTTTGAAGCTTCTTAACGGCAGTCTCAGCCCAGATGAGGGCAGTATTTTATACAGCGGCAAAGATATTTCGGAGATGGATACCATAGAGCTCAGAAGAGAAGTGATTCTCATCGGTCAGAATGTCTATCTTTTTGACCTTACAGTAAGAGAAAATTTTCATGAATACTACAGCTACAGAGACCTGCCTGCACCGGATGATGAGACTATAAAGAAGTTTCTCAAGCTCTGCCATGCAGACTTTTCTCTTGAGGAGTCCTGCGTGAAGATGTCCGGCGGTGAAAGGCAGAGAATCTATATCGCCATATGTATTTCCCTCATGCCGAAAGTCATCCTCATGGATGAGCCGACATCGGCTCTTGACGGAAACACCTCCAAGGTGCTGATGGAAAATCTGAGTGAATTTACCCGGCAAAATGATATGGCGATGATCGTAGTCAGTCACGATCCTATCCTTGCGAAAAACTATGCTGACCATGTCATCACCATCGAAAGGGGGAATTAGATATGGGCGTTGTGGAAATGAATATCTGGCAGTTTGCCCTTATTTATCTTCTGCTAATTGTCGTTCTTGTCATCATGAAGAAAGCGAAGATCGACCAGACGAAGCTTCTCCTTCTGGCGAGTTTCCGAATGACGGTGCAGCTGGTCCTTGCGGGCCTGGTCCTGACCTATATCCTCGGGAATCCTCATCCATTATTCACTGTGGCCTATATTGTCGCCATGACGAGTTTTGCCACCATAAGGGTGCTCAGAAAAAACAGAGATCTCAACAGGAAATTCAAAATCGCCATTGGTCTTTCACTGGCTGGAGCTGGAACGCTTATTGTGTTTTTCTTTGTGCAGATTGTTGTGGGAATGGATTTCTTCAATCCGCAGTACACAATCCCCTTAAGCGGAATGATCTTCGGCAATGCCATGACTGGTCTTACTCTTGCACTGAAAACCTTCAGCGAGAACCTGAAGGCCCAAAGAGCAAGGGTGGAGTCTCTTCTCTATGTCGGCGTTACGCCCAAGAAAATTCTCATTCCCTTTGTAAACAATGCTCTGGAAACCGCCCTTCTTCCTACCATGAATTCCATGCTGGGTATGGGCATCATTTCTCTCCCTGGAATGATGACCGGGCAGATCCTCTCCGGAACACTGCCCATGACGGCAATCCTTTATCAGATTGCCATCATGATCGCCATAACGACAGTGGTCTGCCTTGCTGTTTTCTCAGCGCTGTATTTCGGTTATCAGACACTTTACAATGACAGGAATCAGATTACGCTATAACCTGAGAAGTAGTTATTGACATATGTCAGTAATGGAGTACAATGAAATCATGATTTGAATCAGATCAGACAGAAATGAGGAGGCCTGAAATGCCAAGACCAAGAAAATGGAGAAATGTATGCTGCCTGCCTGAAGCCAATAGATTCGGACCCCTGGGACGAAATAAGCCCTGTGAGGAAAAGGTCATTATGACTGTGGATGAGTATGAAACCATAAGACTCATGGACCAGGAGGGGATGACCCAGGAAGAATGCGCCGAGCGCATGGGTGTGGCAAGAACAACTGTACAGAGTATATACAACACCGCAAGGAAAAAAATTGCGGAAGTCCTGGTATTCGGACTCGAGCTGAATATCGAGGGTGGAGAGATCAGGCTTTCAGAAGAAGGACAGAGAAAATGCAGCTGCAGAGTGAAAAATGACTGTCCGTAACTGTAAAACCACTTTCAGCAGAGCGGGGTAAATTGACCATAGAGACTGCCATCACAAAGGTATGTGAGAAGGGACTTGTGGAGCAGCATATCAGTCAGGAATTTACAGATATTGCAGATCAGCTGGAACAGATTGATTAAGAAAGGGATGGAATCATGAAAATCGTAGTAGCAAGCAATAGAGGTACCGTTTCTCCGCATTTTGGACACAGTGAAGGTTTTGAAATCTTTGACGTGGAGGGAACGGCTTTTGGACCATCAAGATTCATTGCGAGCCCAGGTCATGGAAAGGGTTCTCTGCCGGGTATTCTCATTAAGGAAGGCGCAGAGGTTCTTCTTGCCGGAGGCCTTGGAGAAGGCGCCATGGCTAAGCTCATTGAAGGCGGAATAACCGTCATCACAGGCGTTACAGGAAGCTCAGATGACGCGGTACGAAAGTATCTGAGCGGCGATCTTGTTTCGGGTGGCACACTGTGCAAAGGACATGATCATACCCATGAGCACACACATCATCACGAAGCTAAGCATGAATGCATGGGCGAAGGCGGATGTGGAAGCAGAAGCTGAAATCAGGGTAAATAGAAATGAAAGGACTTTAAACAGTCCTTTTTTTTCTTATGAATAATACCTTTGATGAAAATGGAATACTTTCTTTTAAAAGTTTAGTATAATATAAGCATAATATATGTATTGAATTATTTATATTACAATCCTAAGAACTAAGGGGAGGCTTGTAAAAAATGAAAAAATACTTCGTTATCCTGCTATTTATTCTTGTATTCATACTATTCGGAGCAAACTACAAATACAGCAAATTTGAGCTGCTCAGCAATCCATCTCTTTCTAAAGAAACGATAAATACAGGTGAAAATTATTATTTAGGCTATGGTTTGAAGTGGAATGGTTTGATAAAACCAACGCTGGTAAGTATTGAAATTCGAGGTACTGACGGGTTAATTTTAGACAAAAACCATGAGCAGCTGGAAACAGCCCTTTTTATGGATAGGCAAGAACATACCGGAACTTTAGATGAGGCGACTTTTATAGAAAACTCGGAAAAAGGTTATATTGATTATGTCGAGGTCGATGATGCCAGCATAGAAGACACTAACACATTGGTGGCGAAAATAAACCTGAAAGATGAAAATTACTACAACGCAGGCAATACGATTATCCTGAAGTATCGCATCTTGGGATTAACCAAAAAGCAGTTCATAGAAATAAGAAGCTTTTTTTATGAATAACAGTTTATAGAGAGGTTCTCATTTTAATATCATCAGACAAAAGGGATTCATTTTGAATCTCTTATTTTTATACCATGTTTCTTATAACTGCTTTCCTGAAGAGCCTATATTATAGTTTATTATACGGATATGAATAAGTTTATTTTTCTCTGAAATCTTGCTTTCTCATTCATAGGCTTGTTTTACTTCGCCATCATATTCAGATAAACTATCCATAAGAGAATGACAAATTAAGGATGTGGAATCCATGACAAGAATCATGATTATTGAAGACAATGAAACCATAAGAGAAGAACTGTCGATCTTTCTTAGCCGCTACGGTTATGAGGTGTCCGCTCCACAGAGCTTTTCTGATATCGTGCAGGTTGCGCTGAAAGAAGATCCTGATCTCATCCTTCTTGATATCAATCTTCCTGTATTTGACGGATACTATATCTGCCGGGAAATAAGAAAGAAATCAGGTGTGCCCATCATCATCGTGACCAGCAGAAATCTCGAGGTGGATGAGCTCATGAGCATGAATCTTGGGGCGGATGATTTTGTGACTAAGCCATACAATACGCAGATCCTCCTTGCAAGAATCGAAGCCCTCTTAAGAAGATCCAAAGGGGCTTTGAATCCTCAGGAAGCCCTCATTTATCATGACCTGAAACTGAATCTTGCAAATGGAACCATGAGCTATAAGGGGGAAAACTATGAGCTGACGAAGAATGAGCTGAAGATTCTTTCCTGTCTGATGAGAAGCAAGGGGAAGATCGTATCCAGAGAGGAGCTCATGAATTTCATGTGGGACTCGGATATATTTGTCGATGACAACAACCTTTCTGTCAACGTTACAAGGCTGAGGAAAAAGCTCGAAGAAGCGGGGATGAAAGAGAATATTGAAACAAGAAGAGGACTCGGGTACATCCTGCCATGAAGATGAGTGAATATCTCAAAGACAGAACCCTCTTTCTCCTTGTCAATGCGCTTTTGTTTCTGGTTCTTGCAGGAATTCTTCTTCTTTTTGAGATGAACATGGGACTCATCCTCCTCATCTTCATCCTCTGGTTTTTCCCGCTGTTTTCCTATCTCTTCATGGAGTATGTCAAATACAGAGAGTTCTTTGTTGAATTTCGGGATCTTGTGGACACAATGGATCAGAAGTATCTTCTGCCTGAGGTGATGAGAGAACCTGATTTTCTTGAAGGAAAGATCTTGTATGAAGGTCTCAGTGAGATTTCAAAGGATATGCATGAGCATGTGAAACACTACAGAGATCTTGAACAGGATTATCGCGAATACATAGAAACCTGGGTTCATGAAATCAAGACACCCATGGCTTCCATAGGACTCATCCTGGACAACAATGAAAGTAGTGCCGGAAAAAGCATAGGAAGCGAGATGAAGAAGATTGAAGACTATGTGGAGGAGGTGCTCTACTACGCGAGGAGCAGCAATGTCGGAAAAGACTACCTCATCCGCGAAATTGATCTTTCTAACCTCGTGAAAAAGGTGATTAGAAGAAATGCTTCCGACTTTATCCGTAAAGGAATATCCATCGACATGGAAGAGGTATCATGCACTGTGTTCTCGGACATAAAATGGCTGGAATACATCCTGAATCAGATCATCGGAAATGCCCTCAAGTATACAAAGAGCGGTGAGGGATCCATTCAGGTCTATACCAGAAGAAACCCTGAAAGTGTGGTGCTTGCAGTGAAGGACAATGGAATCGGCATCGATGAGAAGGATCTTGGGAGAGTCTTTGATAAGGGATTTACTGGGGAGACTGGAAGAGCTTTCGGAAGGTCCACGGGAATGGGACTGTACCTTTGCAGAAAACTCACGGAGCAGCTGGGTCTGGGACTTAGTATAGAATCAGAGCAAGGGGCAGGAACAACGGTTCAGATTGTCTTTCCCATTGGAAGCCTTAACCCCAAGGATTAGATGATTTAATTTACTTCGGATTAAGAGATGCGGATGATTCCCTCGCCTTAATCCGTTTTTTTCTAACCTTTCAGAAATGTCACTTTCATGAAAGCTACATCGATAGGTACAAGAATGCAATCCTGATAAACTGAAAGCAGCAAATAGATCAGGAGGAATAAATTATGAAAAAATCAGTTATTGCCGTATTATCCGTACTACTACTTATAGGTGCGTTCTACTTCGGTCATCAGTATGTGAATGGTCCGAAAATTATAGATGGTGTGGTCACTAATGAGATGCCGGGAGAAGGAAAAGCTTTGGAAAGCACCACCTTATTAAAATCCGATGATACCGTGTACTTCACCGCAAAAGGAAACAGGTTCTGGGTAAAGGAAGCTCATGTCATCTGGTATAAAGGTGAAATCCGTACAGGGAACAGATATCTTGAGGAAATGGTGAAAATAAGTGATGGCAGCTTTACCGCTGAGCTTTCAGTACCGGAAGGTCTGGAAGAAGGCATCTATGGCGTAGGGATCTATGCAAAAGGAAATGACGTCATGGAAACCAAAGTACTGTTCGAAGTGAAGAAATAGGAGGAGGTGAAAAAATGAAAAACATACTGAAAGTGGACAAAATCGAAAAGTACTATGGAAACAAAGGGAACATCACAAAAGCCATAGACAACATCAGCTTTACAGTGGACAAGGGAGAATTCGTGGGCATCATGGGACCTTCAGGAAGCGGAAAGACGACACTTCTTAACTGCATCTCCACCATAGATAAGGTGACAACGGGTCATATCAGGATCAGTGATGTGGACATCACGGAGCTTAAGGGAAAGAAACTTGAGTCCTTCCGTCAGAAGGAGCTGGGGTTTATCTTTCAGGATTTCAATCTGCTGGATACCCTGACCGCCTATGAAAATATTGCCCTTGCATTGACCATACAGAATATCGCCCCTGATGAAATCCATAAAAGAATCCAGGCTGCAGCAGAGAAGCTGGAAATCAGAGATGTACTGAAGAAGTATCCTTTTCAGATGTCCGGAGGTCAGAAGCAGAGAGTGGCTTCAGCAAGAGCACTCATTTCAGAGCCTTCTCTCATCCTTGCGGATGAACCCACAGGTGCGCTTGATTCCAAATCTTCAAGGCTTCTATTGAGCTCTTTCGAGAAGCTCAATGGAGAGCTTCTATCAACCATACTCATGGTCACCCATGATGCGTTCACGGCAAGCTACGCCAAGAGAATCCTGTTCATCAAGGATGGACGGATCTTCAATGAACTCATCCGAGGGAAGGACAGCAGAAAGGAATTCTTCAATAAAATCATTGAAATTGTGACTTTGCTTGGAGGTGATATTGGTGATGTTATTTAAGATAGCCAGTAACAATGTCAAAAGAAGCTATAAGGATTATGGCATCTATTTCATCACACTGACGCTTGCCGTCTGTATTTTCTACAGCTTCAATTCCATAGAGACTCAGAGCACAATGCTTGCTCTTGGAAAAAGCACTGGCGCATTTATGGAGACTCTGAGCACATTTCTTGCAGGAACGTCCATTTTTGTAAGCGTCATTCTTGCCGGGCTCATCACCTATGCCAATCACTTTCTCATCAAAAAGAGGAAGAAGGAGCTGGGAATCTATATGACTCTGGGGATGCCCAAAACATCTATTTCTAAAATCCTCTTTTTTGAGACGCTCCTTATCGGACTCATTTCGCTCATTGCAGGCATACTTCTTGGGATCATCGTGTCCCAGGGACTGTCCGAGATCACAGGGAGGCTTCTCGGCGTAAGCCTTGAAGGCTACCGGTTTACCGTTTCACCGGAAGCCGCTTTGAAATCGGCCGCGTACTTTGGCATCATATTTTTCCTTGTGGTCATACTCAATCAGCTGACCATAAGAAGATATAAGCTCATCGATCTTCTCAATGCAGGAAAGAAGAATGAGGAGATGAAGCTGAAGAGCATGGCTTCATCCATAGTGCTTTTTGCCTTGTCCATAGTGATGCTCGGTACGGCATACGTCCTGGTTTTAAAAATCGGACTGCTGACGGAAAGCGTGCTTATCGCTGTTTCCATTCTTCTAGGCGTATTCGGAACGCTGCTCTTTTTCTTCAGTCTTTCAAGCTTCTTCATCCACTGGATGAAGAGACAGAAAAGCCTGTACCTCAAGAGTCTTCGAATCTTCGTTCTTCGCCAGGTGCACAACAAGATCAACTCGAACTTTCTCTCCATGTCCGCCATCTGTCTCATGCTCTTTCTTACCATAACACTTCTTTTCACCATGTTCGGCTATAAGGGAAGCTACGACAGGATGATCGAGGGGAATATCTCCTTCGATGCCTCAGGCTGGCTTCTTGACGAGAACAATGAGGGGCAGTACGACATGGAAGGATACCTTGATACCATCGGGTTCAGTTTCGACGAGACGGAAAAGCACAGCTTCTTCAGCATCTATGAGCTTCCCATAACAACAGAAGATCTTCTGAAAAGCTATGCCACCGAAGAAGAATGGGAAGATATGCAGCAAGACTACATGGATGGGGAAATATCCGCTGTGAAGCTGTCGGACTATAATGAGATTCAGAAGCTCAGAAATCAGAAAACTGTAGCACTTGGGGAGAATGAAGTTCTTCTGGTCTCTAATTATGGAAGCTTAAACAGCGCTTTAAATGAGTTCATGAAAAATGAGAACACCGTTACCATTGAAGGCACGGTTTATGAAATCATAAATGATGAACCGGTGAAGGAAAACATCATGACTACAGCCACTGTGCTTGATTTCTTCTACTTCATCGTACCAGATGATGTGCCAGGTGCCATGACAAGACTGAGTACAGGATATAATGCAGTGTTCAGCGAGAACACTTATGAGCAGTCTGAAGAGAAGTTCATGGGTCTTTCTGAAGACTATGAGACCTTCAGATACATCGACGACAAGCTCGTTCTTGCCTTTGGCAACACCATAGATGAGGTCCATGCAAGAGTATATGGAGCAACGACCCTCATCGTATTTTTAGGCGTTTACCTGGGCATCGTGTTCCTCCTGTCCAGTGCAGCAGTCCTGGCTCTTCAGCAGCTCTCCGATGCCAATGAAAGTGTTGAGCGCTACAAGACCCTGAAGAAAATCGGGGCGACGGAGAAGCAGATCAGTCAGGCAATACTCTTTCAGAATGCCATCTACTTCGGCGTGCCGATGCTGCTTGCGGTCATTCACTCAGCTGTAGGGATCATTGCGGTTAATGTGATCTTCAGAAACTATACTCAGGGGATCGTAGGCAGTTCGCTGCTGCTCATAGGTGCAGCACTAGCTGTCATCTATGGAGGCTATTTCTATACAACCTACACAGGCTTCAAGAATATCATCAGAGCCCGTGAGTAATTTAAGCAGCAGATAAAGGACAGCACTGTAACGCTTTCTTAAGAATATACCGGAACAACATGAAACTAAGACAGATAAGGCAGCGGACAACAGGAAAAAACTGTTGTCCGCTGCCTTTTTTTTGGTCTGTATGAAAGTAGTATTGGAAATTGAGGATATTAAAATGGATTCTATTGAATCCCTTCTGTCTCTGACCATCTTAATAATCTGATGCGTGGAAAATTATACTTTATTTTTTTGCTCTAAAAGCATAGGGGCTATATT
>DAMDIS010000070.1:0-2760 GCA_032100885.1 Proteiniclasticum sp. | reverse complement strand
AATAAAATAGATATAATCGTCAATACTGATAATAAAGTCACCATAGTAGGTACAACATCCAATAAAGCCGACCAATCTTCCTCTTCTACCCATTTGGATACAACATGATATTCTGCCCAAAGGGTCAATGCTGTAAACGATAATGCCATAGCCATTGCAATTTTATAATCTTTTCCTTTCATATACAGATAAAGATTTATAAAGGTTGCTGCTGTTGCAATAAGTCCAAATATTAACCACATAATTACCCTCCAATATTTCTTGTTTATGTCGGATTATTCCGCGAATACTACGCACCAAACCAGCATGATTACTTAAACGTATTCGAAATTTCATTTGAAAATGCTACAACAGTAATTACTTTTTCCAAATAATACGTAATTATCACTTTATTTATATCACTTGAAGAACTTAATCTATTTTTATCTATTCTATACCTGAGAAAGATAAACTTAATCAATTGTTTTATAATTATAGTATAATAAATATTGAAAAAGTATTCAATTATTTCAACGTAGATTTCATACAGAGCTTTTTTTTTGAAGATTTGAGTTCTTATGTCTGAGGAGAAAGAGTCATGCTACTTCAGGTACTCTCTCGCGATTTTCTGGTATTCTTCTACCATTTCCAGATAGTTGTCGATTTCCACATACTCATCCACCTGATGAGGCAGAGTCGGTACACCGGGACCGTAGATTGCCAGATCGAAACGATTGGAAGACTTGGTAAACTCAGCCGCATCTGTAGTGGCTGAGAGACCTATAAGCGGGAGGTCTCTTTCGGAAACCTTAAGAATCGCCTCTATGAGCGGGGAGTTCCTGTCTGATTTTACGGAAGGTTTGTTGAAGTCGATTCTGAGCTCAAGTCTGTGACCTTTCTGATTAAGACTGAATATAACTGACTGAAGCAGTTCTATGATCCTGTCATTGGAAAATGCCGGAATTGAGCGGATATTTGCCTGTAGCTCTGCGGTTTCAGGAATACTGTTTACCTGGTTTCCGCCGGAGATGACCGTAATATTATGTATGGTACGTCCAAGCACCTCATCTGTATAGGACTGTGATATGCTCTCCATCTCTCTGATCACTTCTGTGATAAATTCATTAAGGTGGTTGATGGCGTTGATTCCTTCCTCCGGCATAGAGCTGTGAGCGGATTTTCCATGGGAAGTGACGGTGTAGTTGATGGAACCCATGTGTGTATAGGCAATTCTGTGTCTGGTCGGTTCGCCGATGATGAGACCATCAAGATCATCTGCATAGCCGAGCTTGGTCAGCTGCATAGCCCCAAGTTCGCCTACTTCCTCACCTACGGTAGCGAGCAGTCTGATTTTACCTTTAAAAGGCGCATTCTTTTCTTTGAGCTCTATCATCGCAATGATCATTGCGGAGAGTCCGCTTTTCATGTCGGTAGTTCCGCGTCCATACATCCTATTTCCTTCAACATGACCGCTGTAAGGCGGATATTTCCATTTGGATTCATCTCCTGCATCTACAACGTCCAAATGCCCGGTAAAACCAAGCACTTTTCCGCTTTTCGAACCATGAAGCTCTGCCACAAGACTGCTTCTTCCTGGAGCATAGGGGATAAGAACCGATGAGATGCTGTATCGGTCGAGAAGATCTTTTAAATAAACAGCTACTTCTTCTTCATTCTCATTAACTGATTGAATCTGTATGATTTCTTTCAATATATTGATTTTTTCATTCTTGTCCATTTTTATACTCCTTTTCTCTGATCAGTCAGGTCTTCTTCAGGATGTTCTTGAGTTCATCATATCATAATTGAAAAATGAGGACATGAAGAGATTTACTTTTTCATATTAAGAGATAAAATCAATATTTTCGTCTTTCATTATTCTGATTCTCTATATAGGTCAGAGTCGATAAATATGGGCTGGAGAAAATATACCTGAATATTCTAAACAGAAGTCAGAATATGTATAATAGAGAGATAAATGAAGAGAAGAAAGGTGGTGCTGGTGTGGTGAACAGAGAAATGACGGCAGTTGTTACTGGTGCGAATACGGGTATGGGAAAAGCATCTTCAAGAATGCTTGCTGCAAAGGGATATAGAGTACTCATGCTTGTTAGAGACAGGAAAAGAGGAGAGGAAGCGCTGAGAGAATTACAGAAAGAGTACCCGGACAGCTTTGAGCTAGTACTTTGCGATCTCGCTGATCCATCTTCTGTCCGCAGTGCGGCGGAGACAATTGAAGGTAAGTTCACTCGTATTGATCTTCTTATGAATAATGCAGGACTCATCACAACCCGCAGAGAGCTGACAGATGACGGTCTTGAAAAGCAGTTTGCAGTAAACTATGTTGGGCATTTTCTGCTCACCATGCTGCTTCTTCCCCTGATGAAAAGAGGAACAAGAATCGTTATGGTTTCCTCGGGAGCCCATAAGTGGGGGAAAATCCATTTTGATGATCTGACCTTGAGAAAGAGTTTCAGACCGTTCAAGGCCTATGGACAGTCTAAACTTGCCGGAGTACTTTTTGCAGAAGCGCTTTCCAGAAGACTGTTACCCTATGGGATTACAGTAAACAGCTGTCATCCCGGTGCTGTTGGAACCAGCATGGGCGTGAACAGAGAAACCGGATTCGGCAAAGGCATCATGAAGATGCTTAAGCCTTTTTTCAGAACGCCTGAAGAAGGTGCAGACACAGCTGTCTTCCTTGGTACAGATCCATCAGTGGCAGAGATCAGCGGCAGATACTTCTACAACAGAAAACCCTTAGGCGTATCAAGACGTGCA
>DAMDIS010000069.1:9794-12961 GCA_032100885.1 Proteiniclasticum sp. | reverse complement strand
CCTTCCATCTCACAGGCGGATGCATCGAAAACGAGTGAAAGATCCATGATCTTATCTTTGCTTGAGATAAACTGATCGCCGCTTACGATAATCCCCTCATAGGTGCTGTAAGCTTCGTTTCTTCGTGAGCCTTCTATGGCAAGTCTTGTAAGTGTCTCGTCAGTCCGGAATACTGAGTCGTCAAATCTTGGGATTTCTCCTCTTTTAAGACCGAAAGCGGTAACGTCCATGTCATGCTGGATGAGTGAGTTTGCGATGACCACATCCAAAGGGACGATATATTCCTTGACACCGCCGGCCACACCGACGTTAATGAGGTGACTGACCTCATAATCATCTGCGAGAATCTGCGCGCAGACTGCCGCATTCACTTTTCCGATTCCCGACACGACCATGACTACAGACAGGCCATTCAGACTTCCGCTAATGAACTCCATTCTGGCCTTAATCCTGCTGTCCTCTACAGTCATGATTTTTCTCAGCGGAGCCAGCTCTTCTTCCATGGCACATATGATGCCCAGTTTTTTATTCATTCTCTTAACCTCATACCTTCAAATTTATTCGTATTTTTATTTCATTATAGTGGAAGATAATTATGCTGTCCATGGAGGAAATTGACAGAGTAGGAAACTTAATGATCATGATCCTTTACAAAGTGGAATCATAACCAGAGGTTTTTCATCAGTTCTATGCGTTTTAAGATTTAAATTGTTGTTGAAAATCATGGCGTTCTATATTATATTGAAGAATGTAAAAATGAAAGGAATGAACTTATGCAACATGAATTAAGAAGAACACAGATGCTTATAGGCGAAGAGAATCTCAATAAACTGCATAATGCGAAGGTTGTTCTTCTGGGTCTTGGCGGCGTGGGAGGAACCTGTTTTGAAACGCTGGTACGAGGCGGGATAGGCTTCATCAGTGTAGTGGACAATGATATCTTCACTCTGTCCAATCTCAACAGACAGCTTTTGTCGTCTTATGATAATCTGGGCCAGTACAAGGTGGATGCTGCTCTTGAAAGAGCGTCTAAAATCAACAGGTACTGTAGGGTTACAGGCTTTAAAGAGTTTATCGGACTTGATAATATCGAAAGAATCATACCCAAAGATACGGACTACGTCATCGATGCCATAGATACGGTCACAAGCAAGCTTGAAGTGATTTCCTACTGCAGGGAAAACGGAATACCGATGATCAGCTCCATGGGAACGGGCAACAAACTGGATCCCACAAAGCTTGTTGTGACGGACATCAACCAGACAACAATGTGCCCCCTTGCCAAAGTCATGAGAAAAGAGCTCAGGAGAAGAGGGATAGGATCTCTGAAAGTTGTCGCTTCAACGGAAAAGCCCATGGTACCAATGGATCTTGGTGAGGAAAACCAGGATGGTCCAGTGAGCAGACTAAAAAAAAGAAGCACTCCTGGAAGTACTTCTTTTGTGCCGCCTACAGCGGGAATCATTCTAGCTGGTGAAGTGATCAACAGCCTGATCGGAAGATAGGTTACGGCATTCTGAACTGGTTGATTTCGCCGATATACTCATAACCGAACTCGCCCAGTTTTTCCATCAGTTCCGACTGGTTGATGTCATATCTCTCGCAAAGTGCCGGGAGAGAAGAGAAATCATTTCTCAGTTTTGTGTTCACCGTACTGAGCAGAATGAACGGATCCATCTCCATAACCATGTCCTGATTGAAATTCGTTTCAATTGACATTTGTATTCCTCCTTTAAATCATTAAAACTAATATGTTATTTATATTGTAAAGGATATCATTGAAGAATTGTAAGATGTTAACAAGAATTTTATTATTATTACATGTTTGTTAATTTATTGACTATATTATTTTTAAATTAACAATTTATTGTCCATTCTGATAAAGTCCACATGCCGCTTCCATGAATGCGGGCGTGTGGACTTTATGTATGTTTAAAGGTAAAATTGAAAGTAGCATAATTTTAATTGATGGAGAAGAGGAGTTGAAGGAAGCTGTTTTTACAGCCATGATATGAAGACATTTAGTGAATATAAAATCAGGAATCTGGTCCTTAAAAATAGGGTGGTTATGCCACCTATGTGTATGAATATGGCTGATGACGGTCATCCAACGGATTTTCATTATATCCATTACGGAAACGCCGCTCTTGGTGAAATCGGGCTGATCATTGTGGAAGCAACAGGCGTCACTCCAGAGGGAAGAATACTTGAACGAGATCTGGGGCTCTGGAAGGATGATCAGATTGAAGGTCACAGAAAGATTGTCGAGCTTTCCAAAAAATACGGGTCCAGCATCGGTATCCAGCTGGGTCACGCAGGCAGAAAGTGCGGAATCGAATCCTTGACCCCTCTGGCACCAACAGCTGAAAGATTCAGTGAAGCCTATGCGGTGCCTAAGGAAATGACAAAAGAGGATATTGAAGGAATTAAAAGAGCTTTCAGAGAAGCTGCAGTAAGAAGTCTTGAAGCGGGGTATGAACTCATCGAGCTTCATGGTGCTCATGGATATCTGATTCATCAGTTCTTAAGTCCTCTTTCCAATAAGAGAACAGATGAATATGGAGGCTCAAGAGAAAACAGAGTCAGGTTTCTAAAGGAAGTGACTGAAGAGGTCAAGTCCATACTGCCAGAAGGTTTTCCGCTGATTCTCAGAGTATCGGCATCAGATTACGTTGAAGGCGGGATCGATATCGAGGAAATGGTGGAAATCATCAGCCTTGTAAGGGAAGATTTTGACATGATCCATGTCAGCTCAGGTGGACTTGATGTACGCCAGCAAATCGGACTGTTCCCCGGATATCAGGTCAAATTCTCGGAAATCATCAGAAACAGATGCGATATTCCCACCATTACCGTAGGTCTCATCACAGAAATCAGCCAGGTGGAGGAAATTCTCCAGAATGAACGGGCAGATCTTGTTGCCCTTGGAAGGGTCCTTCTTCGTGATCCTTTTGTACTCATCAAGCAGGGGCACGGACTGATCTCTCCGCTCTTTGCCTATAAGAGAGGATTTGATTCAGGCTGGATGGAAAGAAGACGAAAATAGAGCTTTATTCATAAGTGCTAGGATTCAGTTCATCTGAATCAGACTTTGGGAGATGATAATATGAACAGTTCAGATCAGATCTCTTTTGAAATGATTGCAAAGAACGGTGCCGCCAGGTCTC
>DAMDIS010000069.1:5104-9784 GCA_032100885.1 Proteiniclasticum sp. | reverse complement strand
CTCTTTTTATCGAAGCGGTTCAGGCGGCCAAAAGTGGAAACACTCCTGAAGCCATCAGACTGATGGAAGAGGGAGAAGCGATCCTCATCGAAGGTCATATGATCCATGGAGAACTGATCACAAAATATGCCCGTGGAGAAGGGGTTGAGATGGACCTGCTTCTAGTCCATGCAGAAGATCAGCTGATGGCTGCTGAAATGTTCAAGCTCATGGCTCGGGAATATATCGAAATCTATGGAAGACTGAGTCGGCTCGAAGGGGATAGATACCCGCTGTAATTTATAGACTCTGTATGAAAACAGTATAAAAAGATGGACATGGCAAAAGGGAATCGGAAGAATCCCTTTTGTATTTCATAAGCAATAAAAAAGTATGCTGATGCTTTTATTTAACTGTCCATATGTCTGAGCAACAAGGAGTTTCACAGATATGGTTTGTATGGAATCTCACAGAAAAAAATAAATCATAGGGCTACGAAAAGAAAGATGACTTCGCTTTCACTCACAAGAATACCCAGTTTCTCGAATCCGCTTTCCTCTTCGAGTATCCAGTATTCATATCCCTTATAGGATTCAATATTTTTTTCTAAACTGGAGTCATCTGAAAAAGCAGTGAAAAATCCTACAGGATAAGGCGGTGAATAGGTCTGATCACCTTCATCTCCTTCTGATACGATGAGATTCTTTCTTTCGCTGATATAACTTTCTATTTCGTTAATCAGTTTCTCATCGGAAGGAAAGATGATGTAATCAGCATGGTCATTTCCGAATGCGCGCTCAGAGATGAATTTTACATTTTCCTTCGATTCAGGATATTCTATTTCCCAGTCCGTAAAATGAGTTTTTTCAAAAAAAGTTTCCTCATTCCATGTGATGTAAACACTCATCAGAATTACGGCGGCAACAAAGACTACGGTTATCGAAATGATTTTCTTATTCATTCTTTCCCTCAGCTTTCATCTTTCTGTATTCAGACAGGAGGTTATATAGAAACAGGGCTACGGCACAACCGAGGATCAGTAATGTCCACATCCCTATTTTGTTGCCTCTGGAATAGTACGCAAGATAAAACAGAAGGAACATAAAGGCGATGACGAATGAAAGGGTCAGCACTCTCAAAGATTTTGGCGTTTTCCTGGAGCTGGAAAAAACTTCAGTTCCATCAATCAGATAAGTAAGAAAGAGTTCAACTAGAATTTCCATACAGAAGTCTCCTTTTATACTTTAATCATCAAATATATATGTTAATTATACGGAATTTTCAGACATTATTCCAGATGATGTAGTCCGAATTAAGATAATTTAAAAGAGATGCTCCTGATCAGCTGATCAGGAGCATCTCTTTTAAATTATCTTGAACTGGCAATGAAGTCCCGAACATTGCCTAGGGTAACGCCCTGAGCCTCAAGTGCATCTCTGGCTTTATCTGAGGTGAGGATCACAAGTTCTTTTACCCTGTGGATGTTGTAGCTGCTTCTCTCATAGATAATGTCATCGAGATAGGCAGGGTGGCACATGATTTCCAGAACAGACTCATCAGAAAAACTGTGGTTCTTTCTGAAATCTTTAAAGTACTCAAGGGACACGGAATCTTTATAGAAATCTGTCAGTCCAGTAAATATCCTCACAGAAGAATCAGCCACGAGCTTCTTTTCTTTATCTCCATGATAGAAGGGAAGATATCTCATGGGCAGCTGATATTTCTCCGCAATGCAAAGTGCAGTTTCAAGGAGGTCCGGATGCAGATGCATATGATGATGACCGTCCATATGGGTAAGGGAGACACCAAGGTCTTTAAGTTTGTCGATCTGGGCTGACCATTCTCTGAATAGCTCTTTCTGATCGATATCTATGGGAAGATCTTCTCTGTGCTTTCTGAATTGCCCTCCAGAATCAACAAGGGAAGGGATTTCAGATGCAGGAAGTACTGACTTTCCGCAGTCCATGATGAGGTGCACGCCGATGCCGAGGTTTTTATGTGGAGCGGCAAGAGCCAGAGCTTCATCAAGATATTCTCCGTTTGCCATTGCGGTGGTCGATGTGAGGATTCCTTTAACATGCGCTTTGATGATGCCCAGATTCTGACCGGGCGAATATCCGAAATCATCTCCATTTACAATGAGATTCATGAGTTCTTCCTCAGACCTTCAATCACACGTTCAAATTGCGGAAGATATGGAGCATGGGCAAGAAGGAGTTCATCAAGGACAAGTCTCCCGACTTTCTCGCTCTGTACCAGCGGGTTGGAGACCATGGCAACATAAGCGTCTTCGTACTTTCCACTGAGTGCTGCTATGCAGGTCAGCCTTTCAAAGGATTTCAGCTGCTGAACGATTCCTTCTGCTGCAACCGGCAGGTAACCTGTGGACAGCGGTATCGGTCCGTTCTTTGTAATGAGAGACGAGACTTCCACTGCACAATTATCTGGAAGGGATGCGATGGCGCCGTTATTTCTTGTATTGACGACCTGGATATCGCCTTTATTGTTTGCGATGGAAGAGATCAGATTGCATGCCGTGTCGCTGTAATACGCTCCGCCTCGCTGCTCCAGTTCCTGAGGTTTCTCGTCTAACGAAAGATCCCTGTATTTTTCAAAGAGTGAGTGCTCAACGTCCATGACTTCGGTAGCTCTTGATCTTCCATGGGAAAATTCCTCGAGCATATGAGACAGCATTTCCTCTTTCTGGAAGTAATATCTGTGATAAGCGCAGGGAATTGCACCGAGTCCCTTCAGGAATTCAGGTGACCAGGGTAGATCCATGATGTTCTTCATGCCGATCTCACCCGAACGGGTAACCATTTTTTCGAGCACCTCATCTTTCACAGATTCGCCATCAAGGTATACATCCAGACCGAATACCATGTGGTTGAGTCCTGCCATCTGTATTCTGACTCTGTCCTTCTCCACGTCGAGGATTTTTGATACGCCCATCTCCATGCCGTAAGGCAGATTGCAGACACCTATGAATTTCTCCCAGCCGCTGTGGTTAAGAACAGCTTCGGTGACTAGTCCCGCGGGATTGGTGAAATTGACGATCCATGCATCAGGGCAGAGTTCTTTGCAGTCTTTAATGATGTCGAATATTACGGGGATGGTACGAAGGGCTTTAAACATACCGCCTGCTCCGTTTGTTTCCTGACCGATCAGGCCGTGGCTCAGAGGAATCGATTCATCCAGTGCCCTAGCTGCAAGTCCCCCCACTCTAAGCTGGGTGGTGACGAAGTCGGCATCTTCAAGAGCTTCCCTTCTATTAAGAGTGGAATGGATTTTCATGGGGATCCCCGCTTTTGATACCATTCTTTCTGCGAGTGCTGTGATGATCTCCAGTTTCTCTTTTCCTTCTTCCACATCTACTAGCCAGAGTTCACGCACGGGCAGTTCGTCATATCTTTTGATGAAGCCTTCTATCAGTTCGGGGGTATAACTAGACCCCCCTCCTATGGTGACAATCTTATAGGTTTTCATTTTTCGACCTCCATTTGTTTCAGATTTCTTATTGTTTTCATTATACTAAATTATTGGTACAAATTGTAGTGGTAAGAATAATTAATTTGCATGCCACACAGCGAAAGAGCAGATCTGTTATTATTGATAAATATTTAATAAATGGAGATTAAATGACTATAATTGCACAGATATTGAGATTCAGAGGTTATAATATTCTGTATTTGATAATTGTTAATATTTTTGTCCGAAGTTATTTACAATTCGATTTTAGTTGGTTATAATCAAATCAATAAGTTGTACCAATGAATTTTATTGGTATTTATTTTAAGGCGAATTTGTAATCGTTTAATCGTTTAGGAGGGAATCATGAAAATTTTACTAGTATGTTCTGCAGGAATGTCCACCAGTCTCCTGGTGACAAAAATGAAAAAAGCTGCTGAGGAAAAGGGAATCGATGTGGAAATCTTCGCACTGAGTGCAGGAGAAGGAAAGAAGATTCTAAAAGATGTAGATCTTGTCCTTCTGGGACCTCAGGTCAGGTTCATGAAAAATGAATTCGTAAAGCTTGCCACAGTTCCGGTAGATGTCATCGATATGCTTTCCTATGGAAGGATGGAGGGTGACAAAGTTCTTGATCATGCACTCACACTTCTCGGGCAGAAACAGTAATGGTCTTAATCCTTTTCTGTGAGACGTCAATGGAAGAGGAAAGATATATATTTATAGTTTAGAAGGAGGTCAAAATGAATCGTTTTATTAGCTTTCTCGAAGAAAAATTCGTACCAGTAGCTGCAAAAATCGGTGGACAGAAACATCTGGTCGCCATAAGAGATTCCTTTGCAAGTTTAATGCCGCTCATCCTGGTCGGTGCTTTCGCAGTCCTGTTAAATAACGTATTTTTTGTTCCATGGTCATTACTTGCCAAGTATATCGGTGAGGAAAGCGCATTCATTGTTTGGACAAACACCAATCTTGCTCCACTGTTCTCACTCATGGAAGGTGGAACCTTTGGTATCATCGCACTAGGTCTTGCATTCTCAATGGGTTACAACAGAGCGGTCAATGAAGAAAAGGATGCTCTATCCACAGGTCTTATTTCAGTAGCATCATTTATACTTCTTGGCGCACTTACAAGAAACAACGAAGTTGTTGCATCATGGGTCACAAACTTCCTTGGCGCTCAGGGTATCTTCATCTCTCTTCTTGTAGGACTCATTACACCGGAAATCTATT
>DAMDIS010000069.1:2806-5083 GCA_032100885.1 Proteiniclasticum sp. | reverse complement strand
GGGTCATCAAAATGCCAGACACAGTTCCTCCAGCCGTTGCAAAAGGTTTCTCTGCTGTAATTCCTGGTTTCATCGCAGTATTTTTCTGGGCGGTCATTGCATACTTCTTCAATATCGGAGCAGGTATGAACATTTTCAACTGGTTTGAAACAAATATTGCTGCAGGATTATCTGTTCTTGGACAGAATATTTTCTCCATCCTGATCATTTCAACACTGATTCCACTCCTCTGGTTCTTCGGACTACATGGAGCAAATATGCTGGAAGCCATCATGAGCCCAGTTTATGGAACAATGGGAATCGAAAACATCTCCAAATTCTCCAACGGCATCAGAGCCTTGGAACAGGAGCGGATGAGCTTGCTGTCTGGGTAAGAGGTTCATGGGATGCCTATGTATTCATGGGCGGCTCAGGAGCAACACTTCCACTCATCGTTGCCATCCTTGTATTCTCAAAGGTCAAGCAGCAGAAAGAAGTGGCTAAACTTGGTCTGCCACCTGGAATATTCATGATCAACGAACCTGTACTTTTTGGTATGCCGATCGTTCTGAATCCGGTCTACTTCATACCATTTATCCTGGTACAGCCAATCCTTACACTGGTTGCATTCTATGCCACTAAGATCGGATTTGCCGGTCCTATCGTAAACAGCGTTCCTTGGACCACACCACCGATTCTTAACGCATTCCTTGCTACAAACGGATCATTTGGTGCAGTTGTTGTATCTGTTGTGAATCTTGTCATCGCATTCCTTGTATACATGCCATTTGTTATGATTGCGAACAGATATGAAGAACAGAGAATCAAGGAAGAAGATGCAGCTTAATCCATAATTTATATGAAGTTAAATAGTCCCGGGATAAAAACTGGGACTTTTTCTTAATAAGAGGAGGTGAATTCAGTGGTGAATAAAGAGATTCTGATCCATAAGAACATAGATGAAGTCTATGGTGCAGTGGAGAAAACACTGAAACAGACATTTAAAGCAAAAGGTCCTCTAATGGGCGCAGAATATATCCACAAAATGTCCACCATAAAAGGTGAAGTCAAGATCAGACAGGTCGTTTCCCAAAGCGAAAAAAATAAAGTGCTTTCTTTCGATTCGTACTGGGGACGAGACAAGGTCATAACAACCTACTCATTCCGTGAAGACGGACCGGATTTTACAGTCGTTCAGCTTAAAGAAGAAGCCTACAGCTCATCAACTCTCAGGAATTATAATTATATGTTTATGAGTCTTCCGGTATTAAGGGCAGGCTCCATCAAGAAACTGGACAGACAGCTGGTTAATCTGAAACACATGTTGGAAGGTGAAAACTAATGATAATCATCAATATGCCATTAAAAAGAGAATATATCAGAGAGCTTCTGGATCAGAAGACTTATGAGGGGATAGCGTACCGATTTGTAAAACAGGAAAGCATGAAAATGTATTTTGAGGCCAGTGAAGAGTCAGAAAGAGCCGCTTCTGTCGCTAAGGCCGTCATCAAAAAATCAGAGCTGGGACCGGCACTGTTTTTCATGGTGGAATATGTCAGATAGATTTAAGGAGAACTTTCTCTTCGGCAGTGCATCTGCGGCATATCAGGTGGAAGGTGCATACGAAGAAGACGGCAAAGGGGTCTCCATATGGGATACCTGGGTAAAGATTGAAGGAAAGACTTTCCGCGGGACCAACGGTGAAGTGGCAGCTGACCATTATCACAGGTTTAAAGAGGACATCATGCTCATGAAGGAGATGGGACTTAAAGCCTACAGGTTCTCGGTTTCATGGACAAGGATACTTCCTGACGGAAAAGGCAGAATTGAAAGAAAAGGGCTGGATTTCTATGAGGAGCTCATTGATGAGCTGATCAGAAATAATATTGAACCAGTTCTTACCATATATCACTGGGACTTACCTCAGAAACTTCAGGATGAATATGAAGGCTGGGAATCAAGGCAGATCATAGACGATTTCGCGTCTTATGCAAAAGTGCTGTTTGAGGCATTTTCCGGGAAAGTGAAGTACTGGATCATAAACAATGAACCCAATATCTTTACCCAGCTCGGATACCTCATGGCGCTTCATCCTCCAGGAAAAAAGGATATGACGACCTATCTTAGGACCTATCATCACACCGCTTTAGCTCATGCAAAGGTTGTGAAAATCTTCAAGGAGGGCGGTTACAGCGGATATATCGGTTCATCCATCGCCTATACACCCGGATATTCGGCATCTGAAAGCGAAGAGGATAAGGAAGCCCTGAGAAGATACTATGAAACCATCAACTGGTG
>DAMDIS010000069.1:0-2796 GCA_032100885.1 Proteiniclasticum sp. | reverse complement strand
GACCGAAGAAGATCAGGTTCTTCTTAAAGAGGCAGCAGAGCTGTCCGACTTCATCGGCATCAACTATTATCAGAGCGCAACCCTTGCAGATAATCCGGTTGACGGCGTAAGTCTTGGAGAATTCAATGTCACCGGAGAGAAGGGAAACTTCAGGGAATCCGGCGTACCGGGTCTTTACAGACAGGTCTATAACCCAAGCCTTGAATACACCGACTGGGACTGGGCAATCGACCCTGACGGGTTAAGACATGCTCTGGTTGAAATCACAGAAAGATACCACAAACCGATACTCATATCAGAAAACGGGATTGGTGCCTTTGATGAAATAGAAAATGAGAAAATCCATGACGACTACCGGATAGAATACATCAGATCCCATATCAGAGCATGTCATGAAGCCATAGAGGAAGGTGTTGATCTATGGGGATACTGCACCTGGTCATTTACGGATCTGCTCAGCTGGCTCAACGGTTATCAGAAGAGATATGGCTTTGTTTTCATCGATTTTGAAAAGAAAGACCTCCAGAGGATAAAGAAGGATTCCTTTGAATTCTACAAGGAAGTCATCAGAACTCGAGGACAAAACTGCATGAATGAGGAGATTGAATAATGGAAGGACTTGAACTTACCTGTTTTGAAATGATTGCTGCCAATGGTTCAGCAAGATCATATTTTATGGAGGCGATCTACGCCGCCAAAGCCGGCGAATTTGATGAGAGCAGAAGACTCATGGAAGAAGGCGAAAAAATGCTTGCTGAAGGTCATCATGCCCATGGAAATCTTCTTACTCAGGAAGCGAGCGGTGACAAGGTCAAGGTTGATCTTCTCCTTGTTCATGCTGAAGATCAGATGATGTCGGCAGAAACGTTTAAAATCATGGCGATGGAATTTATCGAGATCTACAGCCGTTTGAATAACCGATAAGGAAAGAAAGAGTTTGAACACAGATACTTGTAACCTCTCTCCAATCAGTTATAATTTAAGAGGGGAATCGTCTGAGAATGAGGAATATAAAGGGGGGATACTTGTTGGAGGTAAAATATAAAGTCATATGCGATGATATCGCGAAAAATATACAGGAAGGCAGCTATACAGGCAGTAAAAAGCTCCCTACAGAAGAGGAGCTCATTGAAAAGTATCAGGTTTCCAGAAATACCATAAGAAAAGCCATCGATCTTCTTACCCGAAAAGGTCTCGTCATTCCCATTCAAGGAAGCGGTGTGTTTCTTCGAAGTGTGTCCAGTAATGGAGCCATAAATCTCGAAGATTTCAACGGACTGACAGAAGGATTCGGAGTAGAGCAGGTCACAACGAAAGTGAACAGCTTTAAGCTGATTGAAGCCGATGAGAAACTTGCGGCCACCATGCAGTGCGAAAAAGGTACACCGGTATATTTCATTGAAAGACTGAGAAGCATCGGCGGAAAACCCTATGTAGTGGAGTATTCCTATTACAATAAGGAATATATTCCCTATCTCAGTGAAGAGATTGTTCAAGGTTCGATTTATAAATATATCCGAGAGGAGCTTAAAAAGCAGATCGGATTTGTTGACCGAGTAATCACTGCCGGTATACTCAATGAACATGATGCAAGGGAGCTGGGTCTTACACCTGGTGAGCCTTCACTCATTTCCACAAACCGTGCGTTTCTGAAAAATGGAGTCATTTTCGATTACTCCATAGACATCCATAACTATAAGGAAACTAAATTCCTGAAACTCTCGAATTATCTTTAAAATAAGAATATCGTGATAGAACAAGCAGCCCGGATGATCGCGAATAGTCGCAATCATCCGGGCTGCTTGTAATTGTAGACTGTTTGTCTGTAAAGTCAGTTGTCCTCTGACTGATAGTTCTTTGAGATTTCTTTGTATGTTTCCAGCAGCTCATCTGAAGTGGCTTCGGTTTTGCCATCATCATAGGAAAATGCAAATGAGTCAAGTATTAGAAAAATGTATCAGATCAAGCTCGTAACTGTTTCGCTTAAACCCTTTTTCTTCTATGTGTGTCTGTTTTAACCCGATCTTCTTTAATACAGCTACACTCGCCGGGTTTACTGATACCGCTTCAGCCTTAATAATGGCATTTGGGAATTTATTCAAGACATAGTGCAATATTGCATCAGCTGCCTCACTTGCATAACCATAACCCCAGTATGCTCCTGATATCTGATAATAAAGTCCAAAAACCATATTTTCTTTATCCATGCAGATGCAACCAGCCATACCAATAGCTTTCTGATTTAATATAATAACAAATCGGTCCATAAAATTCTTGTCTGTCTGGCTGATCTGATGCTGAATTAAGTTTATACATTGATCAATCCTAGTCATTAAAGGTGTATATGTATATTTTATTGCTTCAAAATCGCTCCACAATTCAAAAAGATCATTTGCGTATAGAACATCAAAACCGACCAGTTCAAGCCTCTCTGTCTTTAACATACTCCACCACCTGATAAAATAATTGGTGCAACGCAATCCTGCTTTAGCTGTAAATCCTTAAATCCACTTTCCTCTCTTAAATCCTTAGGATACTTGAGGTGTTACTCCTCATATTCAAAAACCAGATCAACTTCTTTGATCTGGCCGTAACTGCCAGATTTCAAAGGAATTGCTGCAACGAAGCGCCAGCCTTCCTGACTGTACTGGTCGATGACCGCTCTATGCTCAGTCTCTGTAAACAGGCCTCCAGCTTTCACTTTAATATACATGTATTTATAAATCTTCATCACATCCTTTCATAGACATCTGATTTATGATACTGGTGTCTATATTTCCATATCTCTTCTGTTGT
>DAMDIS010000068.1:0-13018 GCA_032100885.1 Proteiniclasticum sp. | reverse complement strand
AGAAATACCTTGTCCTGGGGGATGAGGAATCCGGGACTGAAGATTTGATCAGAATACTGACAAAAGACGAAACATCCTATGAGGGGAACATCAGCATAAAAGACATGGATCTCAGAATGATCGAAGATCATCTGCTCAGACGAGAAATTTCTCTCATCAGCAGCAGTATCCCGGTAATCAGAGGTTCTCTTTTTGATAATGTGACAATTCACGGGAAATATGATTGGATGAAAGCTAGGGATGGGAAAAGTAGGACTGCTTAATTTAGAAAACGAAAATGGAGAAGTGCTTGAGGCCGAAGAGCTTAGTGATATCGACAAGAAAAGGATATCCATTGCAAGGGCTCTTGTGAATCACTCATCCATTCTGATTTTAGATGAAACCGCCGGTTCAGAAAACAATGAACAGGATTATGAGATCGAAGAACTGATCCTGAATATGAGAGAGATGACTGTACTTTCCATCAGTCACAGGCTGACAAAGTCTCTCATGGAGAAATATGACAGGATCTTTATCCTGGATCAGGGACATATTGTGGAAGAGGGCACCTTCAGTGAACTGCTTCTGAACAATGATTATTTCTACAATCGCTATGTTTCCAGCGAAACATAGATTTTGTATAAGGGCACATGAATAGATGATTGTTTCACTCTCCTTGGTAAAAATAGTCTTTAAGTAACCTTTGTGCCCCTTAAAAACTACTCTAAAATAAATCATCCCATAAGAGATTCTCTGAATGGATTTTCCGGAAAATGGAAGAAACATTTGGAGAATCTTTTTGTTTTTCCTTGAGCAAAATCCGGTTCATAGCCGAAACGTATTGAGCATCAGTGGAAAAAGCTGAATTGTGAAAAGATAGATTAAATGTTAAACACCTGTTGACGTTTACAGATTTCGTGCTTATAATGATTGTATACATTGTATACGACGAATACAATCCAAGGAGGAATGAAATGAATAAATTTTCATTAGAAGGCAAAGTTGCCATAATTACGGGTGCAGGTGTAGGACTCGGACAGGGGATTGCTCTGGCTATGGCTGAAGCAGGAGCGGATATCGTAGGCGTAAGTCACGTCGAGATGAAAGAGACTGAGAAGCTCGTTACAGAGATGGGCAGAAAGTTTGTGGGCATTGAAGCAAATCTTCTCAGCATTGAATCTGTGGACAGAATTGTAGAAGAAGCGGTAGCGGCAATGGGGCATGTTGATATTCTGGTCAACAATGCAGGAATCATCAAGAGAGAAGATGCCATAGATTTCTCAGAAGAAAACTGGGATTCAGTCATGAACATCAATCTGAAGACTGTATTCTTCCTTTCACAGGCTGCAGCAAAGCAGTACATCAAGCAGGGAACAGGCGGCAAGATCATAAACATCGCATCCATGCTTTCCTACCAGGGTGGAATCAGAGTACCTTCCTATACAGCCAGCAAATCCGGAATCAAGGGAATCACCATGAGCATGGCCAATGAATGGGCTAAGCACAACATCAACATCAATGCCATCGCGCCAGGTTACATGGCTACTGACAACACTGCAGCCCTTAGAGCAGACGAAGACAGAAGCTCAGAAATCCTATCAAGAATTCCTGCAGCAAGATGGGGAACAAAGGAAGACCTTGGCGGACCGGCAGTATTCCTTGCATCTGAAGCGGCTAGCTATATGAACGGATTCACAGTGGCAGTTGACGGCGGCTGGCTGGCTAGATAGAGCCATCGAAGGAGAAAGAACATGAAACTAGAAACCAGATATTCGACACATCCGGAAGATTCAAAGCACTATACCACTGAGGAGCTCAGACATCACTACCTTGTGGATGAAGTATTCCTTGCAGATGAGGCAAACCTTGTCTATTCGCACAACGACAGAATCATTGCCGGTGGAATCATGCCTGTCAATGATAGTGTGGTTCTTGGTGTAGGTAAAGAGCTTGGTGTGGAGTATTTCTTCCAGAGAAGAGAAGGCGGAATCATCAACATCGGCGGAGCGGGGAAAATCGTTCTGGACGGAGAAATCTTTGAACTGGGACAGTACGACGGACTGTACATCGGAATGGGCACTAAGGATGCGACATTTACAAGCATAGATGCGTCACATCCTGCAAAGTTCTATTTCAACAGTGCACCTGCCCACAGAAACTATCCGACAAGAATCATCACACTTTCGCAGGCACAGAAGGTTCATCTTGGAAGCGGGGAAAATCTCAACGAGAGAACCATCAACCAGTATGTTCATCCTGCTGTATGTGAAAGCTGTCAGCTGGTCATGGGCATGACAAACTTCGAAGAAGGAAGTGTATGGAACACCATGCCATGTCATACCCATGAGAGAAGAATGGAAGTCTACTTCTACTTCAATCTCAAGGAAAGCGACAAGGTATTCCATATGATGGGACAGCCGGAAGAAACAAGGCATATCGTTGTGAGCAACGAACAGGCCATCATCTCACCTAGCTGGTCAATCCACAGCGGTGTAGGCACAGGGAAATATACTTTCATCTGGGGCATGTGCGGTGAAAACATCGAGTTCACAGACATGGACCATGTGGACATGAACGATCTGAGATAATCTCATAAAGACACATATCAGGGTCAGTGATCCAAAGAAGAACTTGAAATCGAATAAATTTAACGGGGGACGTTATGAAAAAGATATTATCAGTAATTATGGCAGCTACATTATCACTAAGTGTTCTTGCAGGGTGCTCTTCAGAGAAGCCAGCAGCCGATACAGGAAACGGCGGAGAAGTGAAGGAAACTGTTCTGAAGATCGCCTTCAACCAGTCAGAGAACCATCCACAGTACAAGGCGCTGGTCACTTTCGGAGAGAAGATCAAGGAAGAGACCAAGGGAGCTTACAGCCTTGAAATCGCACCTAATGCGCTTCTTGGAGACCAGAGAGCGACAGCTGAGCTGGTTCAGTCCGGAACAATCGCCATGGCAGTCGTAGGAAATCCTATCGTTGAAAACTTCAACAAGGAATTTGCCGTAATCGGACTTCCTTATATCTATGACAGTCTTGATCACCAGAAAGAGGTGTTCACATCAGGAATTCTTGATGAGCTCTTCGCTTCAACTGAAGCAAACGGATTCTTCGTTGCAGGATCATTCACTGCAGGATCAAGAAACGTATACACAGACAAGCCAATCGAAACGCCAGCAGATCTTGCAGGATACAAGATCAGAGTTATGGAGTCCGATACTATGGTCAAGATGCTCGGATTCATGGGTGGCGTAGGTACACCAATGGGCCAGGGTGAAGTTTACACAGCTGTTCAGCAGGGTGTCCTTGAAGGCGGAGAGAACAACGAAGTCACCTACGCTGACCTTAAGCACTATGAAATCGCTCCATACTTCTCCTACACACAGCACCTGATGGTACCGGATCTGATCATCATCAATGATGACATCTACAATGCCATGACAGCTGAAAACAAGGAAATCTTTGACAACCTGATGAAGGAAACCATCATCAACGAATTTGAAGTCTGGAATGAAAGTGTGGAAGTTGCCAAGGCAACTGCAACTGAAAACGGAGCAACATTTGTCGACGTGGACATCAAGCCTTTCCAGGAAAATGTAAAGCCTCTTCATGATGAAGTAACAGCTGCATCAGAAGGCGCAAAGGCAATCTATGAAGCCATCAGAGGACTTGTAAAATAAGCAAGGCAACCATTTCAGAAAATCTGGGAAGCATGCTTTCCAGATTTTACTTTGTGTAAAAACCCGATTTGCAAAAGGAGCAAAAAATGAAAACAATCAAGAATGGTTTAGATAAAATACTGGAAATTTTCTGCATAGCCATCATGGGGATCATGACGGTCCTTGTAACCTGGCAGGTCTTCACAAGATACTTTTTAAATGATCCAAGTGCCATTACTGAAGTTTTATCCCAGTATCTGTTCGTCTGGCTTGTCATGTACGGCTCTGCCTATGTCTTTGGGAAGAGAGACCATATGGCCATCGTCTTCATTAAAGAGAAGTTCAAAGGCGGCATGAAAGTCTTTGCTGATGTCTTAAGTGAAATCATTATCGGAATCTTTGCAGTAGGCGTCATGATCTACGGCGGATTCATCGCCATGGGCAATCAGATGGGACAGACAGATGCCGCTCTTCAGATACCGGTCGGCATCATCTACTCCGCCATCGCATTCAGCGGAGTATGCATAGTATTCTACTGCATCTACAACATCGTGGAAACGCTGAGCGCAGGAAATGCCGGCGTAAAGGAGGCCGTCTAATATGGATATCGCATTACAGGCCGGGCTCATCATGCTCGTTGCTGTTCCGATTCTTCTTATCATAGGCGTTCCGATCAGTATCGGAATCGGTCTATCTTCAACCATGGCCATGGCACTGATTCTTCCTTTTGAAAATGCCATGATCACATCCGCCCAGAGACTGTTCATCGGAACAAACTCATTTTCACTCCTTGCCATCCCGTTCTTTATTCTTGCAGGAAACATCATGAATAACGGCGGAATCGCCATCAGACTTGTCAACTGCGCAAAGGTCATCAGCGGTAAGCTTCCCGGGTCACTCGCCCAGTCAAACATTGTTGCCAATATGCTCTTTGGTGCCATCAGCGGATCAGGTGTAGCTGCAGCTGCTGCTGTAGGCGGAACCATGGGACCGCTTCAGGAGAAGGAAGGGTACAGCAAGGAATTCAGTGCAGCTGTCAATATCGCTTCTGCTCCAACAGGCATGCTGATCCCACCGAGCAATACCCTGATCATCTATTCAACCGTTGCAGGCAGTGTTTCCGTTTCCGCTCTGTTCATTGCAGGATATGTACCTGGAATCCTCTGGGGTCTTGGTGTCATGGTCATTGCTGGAATCATGGCGAAGAAGGAAGGGTATATTTCAAAAGAAACCTTCTCCTTCAAGAGAGGACTCATGGTGTTTCTTGATGCCATTCCTAGTCTTCTTCTGATTCTGATTGTCATCGGCGGTATCCTTAAGGGCATTTTTACAGCAACAGAAGGTTCAGCCATTGCCGTTGTCTATTCACTGATCCTGTCCTTTATTTATAAGGCGATCAAGCCGAAGGATCTTCCTAAGATTCTTCTTGATTCTGCACGAATGACTGCCATCGTCATCTTCATGATCGGAGTTTCCTCCATCATGTCATGGGTCATGGCCTTTACAAACATTCCGCAGATCATCGCAAGTGCGCTTCTTAGCGTCACATCAAGCAAGATCGTTATCCTTCTCATCATGAATGTGATTCTTCTTGTCATCGGAACCTTCATGGATCCGACACCAGCGGTGCTCATATTCACACCGATCTTCCTGCCTATGGCTGCAAGCTTCGGCATGCATCCTGTACAGTTCGGTATCATGATCGTATTCAATCTCTGTATCGGTACCATAACGCCGCCTGTCGGACCGATCCTCTTTACCGGCTGCAAGGTCGGTGGAGTGACCATCGAGCAGGTGTTCAAGAGACTGATTCCGTTCTTTATCGTCACTGCGGTTATCCTGCTGCTTGTCACCTTCATACCGGCACTGTCCCTGACACTGCCACAGATGCTTGACCTCATAAAATAGGAAGGACTATTATAGAAGTAAAAGAAGGGGAAGGTGAATACAGATGATTTACAGCAGCATCAGCACATGGAAGAGAGAAGAGAAGATCTATGGGGATAGACTCCATAAGGCCCTGACTTATCTTGAAGAGATGATGAAAAAGGATGTGGCGGATGAAAAGTTTGTCATTGACGAAGATAAAATCTTCGGATTTGTCACAACTGTAGAGACGGAAGAAGTTTCCGTACGTCGTCCTGAGTCCCATAAAAGACACATCGATATCCAGTTTCTCATGGAGGGAAGGGAAAAGATCGGGTTCATCCGAAAGAATGATGATCTTAAGGTTGTTACAGACCTTCTTGAAGAAAAGGACAACTGCTTCTATGACGGAAGCATTGACGGAGAAGTGTTTCTTGATCTTAAACCAGGAGACTTCGCAGTATTCTTTCCGGAAGATGTGCACAGACCACAGTGCATCGCCTCAGAGAATACGACAATCAGAAAAGCTGTGATCAAGATCAGGGTGGATTAAGACCTGACCGATCATACTGAAGATGAAGCGCCGAAGGCAAAGGCCATAACTTCCCGCTAAGAAATTCCAGGCATTTTAAAGTGAGACCTGAAGAAGGATGATTTTTCATCTGCAGGTCTCACTTTTTCTATATTGGGAGAAAGTGGAATGAGGGTCATCAAGCCTGTCGGATTTCCTTATGAGGAGGAATCTGCACGTACTGAGCATCAGGAAGAGAAACGAAAATTTTTTCGGCCTGGATTATGTGGTATTCACATGACGAGCGGGTGAATCTTCTATGAATATGATGGAATTCTGGTTGATATAATGTTTCATAAAGGATACAATGATTGTATATGATGTATACAATTACATGAGTAAGGAGGTCCACCATGGAAATGTTTTCATTAAAAGGCAAGGTAGCAATCGTGACAGGTGCACGAACAGGTCTTGGTCAGGGCATCGCACTTGCACTGGCTGAAGCTGGAGCGGATATTGTAGGCGTAGGATCCACAACCCTCGATGAGACAGAAAAGCTCGTAACGGAAATGGGCAGAAAGTTTCATGGCATTTCAAAAGATCTTCGCAGCATCGAGTTTGTCGAAGAGATCATCAAAGAAGCGGTCGAGAAAATGGGACATGTCGATATCCTTGTGAACAACGCCGGAATCATCAGACGTGAAGATGCACTGGAGTTTTCAGAGAAGAACTGGGACGATGTTATAGACATCAATCTGAAAACCGTATTTTTCCTCTCACAGGCTGCGGCCAGGCAGTACATGAAGCAGGGAACAGGCGGAAAGATCATAAACATCGCATCCATGCTTTCCTATCAGGGCGGTGTACGAGTGCCATCCTATACTGCGAGCAAAGCAGGAATCAAGGGCATCACCATGGCCATGGCCAATGAATGGGCAAAGTACAACATCAACATCAATGCCATTGCCCCGGGCTATATGGCAACGGACAACACAGAAGCGCTGCGGGCGGATGAAAAGAGAAATCAGGACATCCTTGACCGGATCCCACAGGGCAGATGGGGCACAAAGGAAGACATCGGCGGACCTTGCGTATTTCTAGCATCTGAAGCATCCAGCTATATGAACGGATTTACCGTTGCCGTCGACGGCGGCTGGCTGGCACGATAATTTAGGAGGAAAACAGCATGAAATTAGAGACCAGATATTCCAATCATCCCGAGGATTCAAAATTCTACACCACAGATGAACTGAGAGACCACTATCTCGTTGAAGAGGTATTTGTGGATGACGAGGCAAACTTTGTCTATTCACACAACGACAGAATCATTGCAGGCGGAATCAAGCCTGTAAACGGAGGCGTTGTTCTTGGTGCGGGGAAGGAGCTTGGTACCGAGTTCTTCTTCCAGAGAAGAGAAGGCGGAATCATCAATGTAGGCGGAAAAGGTAAGGTAAAGCTTGACGGAGAAGAGTTCGATATGGGTCAGTATGACGGTCTGTACATCGGTATGGGCACAAAGGATGTGGAGTTTAGAAGCGAAGACAGGGAAAATCCTGCGAAGTTCTACTTCAACAGCAGCCCAGCCCAAAAGAGATACGAGACAAGGATCATCACGCTGGAACAGGCGAAGAAAGTGCACCTTGGCAATCCAGAGAACCTTAATAAGAGAACAATCAATCAGTATGTCCACCCTGATGTATGCGAAAGCTGTCAGCTGGTCATGGGTATGACGAACTTCGAAGAGGGAAGCGTATGGAACACCATGCCTGCCCATACCCATGAAAGAAGAATGGAGGTCTACTTCTACTTCAATCTGAAGAAAGAGGATATGGTCTTCCATATGATGGGACAGCCTCAGGAAACAAGACACATCATCGTGAAGAACGAACAGGCAGTCATTTCTCCAAGCTGGTCCATTCACTCAGGCGTAGGAACAGGAAAGTATACATTCATCTGGGGTATGTGCGGAGAGAACATCGAGTTCACCGACATGGATCATGTGGACATGCAGGAAATGAGATAAACAGAAAAAAATATTTAGCTAAAGCGGCAGTATATGCCGCATTTCAAGGAGAGAAAGTATCATGGATAAAAACTCGGCATATAAACTGAATACTGTGGGCGATGATGTCTATGAGCTCATGAAAAGAGAGATCCTGAATCTTTCCATCAAGCCGGGCACCATGGTGACGGAGCAGGTGATCTGCGAGAAGTACAACATCTCGAGAACGCCCAGCAGACACGTGCTGCAGAGATTAAGAGACGAAGGGCTCATCTTTTCCATACCCTATAAGGCAAGCTATGTATCGCTTCTTGACCTTGACAGCATAAAGCAGCTCATCTATATGAGAACGGCCATTGAGTCAAGGGTCATAAAGGATGCGATCAAGCTCAATCATGAGGATCTCATCACCCGTCTGGAACGGAGCCTCAGGAAACAGGAAGAGCTGCTTTCAAAGGACTTTTCACCGGAAGAGTTCTATGAAATGGACAGCGAGTTCCATGAGAACTGGTTCTTCGAGACGGACAAACTGATCGTATGGCAGGAAATCCAGAAGCTTCTAGTGCACTACACGAGGTTCAGAATGCTGGACATCGTTGTGGTCAAGAACTTCTATGCCATATTCGAAGAGCACAAAGAGCTTGTAAGAATCATCAGAGAAACCAGGACACAGGATCGAAAGACTCGGCGACAGAATATCCGGTGAGTACAGAGATTACTTCATCGAAGCATAGGAAGACCAATAAGATGAAAAGGTGGACTTAAGAGGTCTGCCTTTCATCCATTTTACAAAAGAAAAAATATAAACAGGATGTAAGAACACCCGATGGAATCGGGACATCTTAGTATGAAGATGAAAGAAGAGGAAAACAGAGACATGAAGAAAGAAAACTTTTATACCCGGCTGGATAAGAGAGAGAAATTTATCCTGAATGCCGTATTCTATGTATTTTTCGTCAACGGAATATTTGCCATGATCATGGGCTCTTTACTGCCGCTCATCAGCCGGGAGTATAACCTGTCCGACACCATGAGCGGATCGCTGATCTCCATGCACTCCCTTGGAAACCTGATATCAGGATTTGCGGCGGGTGTGCTGCCGCTATACATCGGCAGAAAAAGATCCATTGTCATGCTCAGCTCATTTGTCACCATAGGATTTATCCTCATGATTATAACGGGCAATCCCTATATTCTACTTCTTGCTTTCCTCTTTACGGGGATCAGCAGAGGAAGTGTCAGCAACTTCAACAACACCATGGTCAACGAGGTATCGGACAGCAGTCCTTCCGCCCTCAGTTTTCTCCATAGTGTATTTGCGGTGGGTGCCATCATCGCACCGATACTGGTCATATTCTCCACAAGGATCGCAGGAGACAACGGCTGGAAACTAAGTGCCATCATCATCATCATCATGACAAGCCTCTCCATATTCATGTTCTCCAGAATGGACATGAAGGAAAAAGTGAAAGCAAAGGCCGGCAGGAAGGGCTATGAGTTCCTGAAATCGGAAGTGTTCTGGATCAACGCGGGCATCCTTTTCTTCTATCTGGCAGGAGAATCCACCATCAACGGATGGATCGTCAAGTACTTCGTTGATGCAGAGATCATGACCATAGGCTATGCGCAGCTTCTGGCTTCCATCTTGTGGGTTGCGATTCTTATAGGAAGAATCACTGTGAGCGTCTACGGCGACAGGGTGAGAAAGGATACCATCCTCATCGTCACCACAAGCGGAACAGTGCTTTTCTATCTTCTGCTTCTTTCAACGACAAACGTGACCGTGATCACCATCGCCATCATCGGTATCGGACTTTCCATGGCAGGAATCTATCCGACTACGGTTTCAAAAGTCGGGAAAACCATCAAGGATTACCCCATGGCCATGGGTGTGCTTCTCGTACTGGGCGGAGTCGGAGCCATCGTCATGCCGATTCTTACGGGTGCCCTTTCCGATGCACTCGGTATTTTTGCCGGAATGAGCGCCATCGTTGTGGTCCTCATCCTCATGATGACTTTTGTGATTCTTTCCATCATACAGGGAAAGAGAGAAGCGAAGGTTTCGTAATAAGAAGAAAAAAGAAGAAAAAAGTAAGATCAATCGGAGCAGCAGCCTTTACAGAATGTTTCAGGAATTGTCATAGTGGAGCTCCACCTCTATGGTATATTCTGAACAATGAAATGATTAAAGGAGGCGCAATATGTCAGTAATCAAAGTTATCGAAATACTTGCCGAGTCAAAGGAAGGATGGGAAGCTGCGACGAAAGAAGCAGTCAGGGAAGCATCCAAATCCGTCAAGAACATCAAGAGTGTCTATGTCAAAGATATGCAGGCCATCGTTGAAGGCGGAGAGATCGTCAACTACAGAGTGAACGTGAAGATCTCCTTCAAAGTGGACTTCAGTGAGGAAAGCTCGAAGTAACAGACCTGAATAGAGAACACACAAAAACCGCTCGAGGGCGGTTTTTAGTTTGGAGAAAAACAGTTAATGATGAGCATTGGATTCATGAAAGCCAGAAGGCAGAGAAAATTACCGATAAATTAAAACGAAATATACTCTATATGATTCATGTTTCCTTCATACTCAGTTTTTCTTTGTTTAGATATTAACGTTTCCTTTTTTTCACCGATATCATATATGGTCCGAAATTTTATTTTTAAGGTCCATGAAGACAGATATAATTTTTCCGCACTTACGCGACAATGAAATTATGCAGTAGAGGATGTGAGCGATACTTGATTAAGAAGGTCTTTCCTTACGGGGACGAAGAGGGAATGACCGGATATCCATAAAGATACAGTTTAAGAGAAAAGAGAATGATAACGGGATAATATGGCTTGAGGCCATTTGTGAGAGTATGTCTCCAGATCAAAACGGGAAAGAGGGAAAAAGATGAAAATCAGAACCAAACTAATTTTAAGCTTCACGGCACTTATCACCGCCATTGCACTGACCATGGGGATTGTTTCAACCATGACGGCATCAGAAATCCTGAAGGAGCAGGCTGAAATGGATCTGTCCTATAAAACCATAGAAGGGGCCAAGCTCATCAACAGTGAAATGCACACCCAGAGACTTTCTCTAGAGGTACTTGCCGAGCTTGATGAAATGAAGGCCATGGGCCTTGAAGCACAGTCCAACATCATCAAGAGACAACTCGACAAGCTTGAGTTTGAAGATGTATCCATCATCAGACCCGACCGTACACTGAATTATGTCAATGGGTCAGTGGTCAAGCTTCCAGCTGACGACAGAGTCATGGATATATTCGACGGCGAAAAGGTGAGCTACTTTGGGATAAGCCCTGCCACAAACGAAACGGTTCTTGTCTACGCAACACCGATTATGGTCAATACAAGAGTTGTGGGCGGCCTGCTTGGCAGATATCCTGGTGAAGCGCTGAGCATGCTCACTGATGGAATCAGATATGGAAAGACAGGTTATGCCTACATCATAAACAGCGAAGGTACAGTCATTGCCCACAAGGACCGGGCGAAAGTGAATGATCAGGCCAATCCTATAAAACTTGCGGAAACAGATCCCAAGCAGAAGTCTGCAGCAGATCTTTTTACAAAGATGCTCACGAACAAGGTTGGAGTGGATACCTACGAGATGAACGGAGAAACCCTGTACGCTGCATATTCACCTATTGAAGATACAGACTGGATTCTTGTTGTCACTGCAACGGAAAGCGAAGTCACAGGAGCAGCAGCTGCTCTACAGAGAAACATGATGATCGTAGCGCTCCTTGCCATATTCATCGGCATGATCGTAACCTACATCTTAGGTTCAAGAATCGTAAAACCCATCAGTCAGGTGGTTGAAAAAGCGAAATCTCTGGCAGATCTTGATCTGCGTGAAAATCTCTCTGCAAAAGCACTATCATCAAAAGATGAGATGGGAGACATCTCAAGGGCTCTTCAGTCCATCATCGACAGCTTCCGTCAGATCATATCGAAGGTAAGCCTTTCCTCCGAAGAGGTGGCGGCGTCCTCCAA
This sequence comes from Proteiniclasticum sp., assembly GCA_032100885.1. GTDB lineage: Bacteria > Bacillota > Clostridia > Clostridiales > Clostridiaceae > Proteiniclasticum. The sequence goes on along the minus strand of DAMDIS010000068.1, from coordinate 999 downwards.
GCAGCTTATGGCGAGCGCTGAGCAGTCTGCACTGACAGCTGAAGAAGTATCCAAAACTGTAGAAGAAATCGCAAGGGGAGCTTCTGAGCAGGCTTCAAACACCGAAGACGGCTCAACCAAGGCTGCATCCCTAGGTGAGAGCATTGAGACCAACAACAAGTTCCTGATCCAGCTGAGTGAATCTTCAGTTCAGGTTTCCGAAATCGTGGAATACGGCATGAACGAAATGGAAAAGCTCATGGAGATCACAAAGGAAAGTACTGCATCAGTTAAAGAAATTGCAGACATCATCGAGCTGACCAACAGGAGTGCAGGAAATATCGGACAGGCCAGTGCCATGATTTCAAGCATCGCAGACCAGACAAATCTTCTTGCGCTGAATGCTGCCATTGAAGCGGCAAGAGCAGGTGAAGCAGGTAGAGGGTTTGCAGTCGTTGCCGAGGAAATCAGAAAGCTTGCAGAGCAGTCTGCAACATCTACAAAAGCCATCGACAAGACAGTTTCGGAGCTTCAGAAAAATGCTCTGGATGCAGTCAAGACCATGGAAAGAGTAGTTAGCATAACAGGCGAGCAGTCAAGTACAGTATCCTCAAGCAAGGATATGTACAGCGCCATCGAATCTGCAACGAAGTTTTCCATAGAATATACCGATCATCTCAATGAGACCGGCAAGGTCATGATGAAGATGAAGGAATCCATACTGGATGCCCTTCAAAACCTGACCGCCATCTCCGAGGAAAACTCCGCATCCACAGAAGAAGCGTCCGCTTCCATGCAGGAACAGTCTGCATCCATTCAGCAGATTGCCGGAGCATCCGAAAACCTTGCAAGGCTTTCAGATGAGCTGAGAGAAGTCATCAGACAGTTTAATATCGCATAGAAAGAAAATCCCATGGCCGTTATAAAGCCATGGGATTTTTGTTATGATGGATACATCAGCGGTATACCTGCAGAATCCTGGTGATGCCGTTAATCAGTGAGATGAGGAGAGTAAAGGGA
>DAMDIS010000067.1:6160-13133 GCA_032100885.1 Proteiniclasticum sp. | reverse complement strand
CATCGTCTTCTATATGCAAGGCATCCTCAACGGATTCAGCTGGCTGCTTATTTTCAAGCGAGACTGCTGCAGGCTCAGGTGGATTCCTAAGTGGCTCATCGCTGCTTTCATATAAAGCTGTCTGCTGAGGTGAACAGCCTGCCGTAACCAGCAGTATCGTAACAGATAATAATAGTATGCTTCTTTTAACCATAATTGCTCCATTCCTGCATTAAGATTTTAAATTCAACTCATTATAATCGATTTTCACTTGTTGGAGAATACGTAAAAGTAAACATTTACATTTTCGCACATAATATATTTAAGTTTATATCATTTTGCCATCAATAAGCATTGTAGTGCATAGGATGAATAAGATATAATAACTTTAATTATGTTAAAATCCAGATAATTATTTCAGATATTGAAAACGGTTAATCGACACCTGATAAAAGGAGAGCCTCTTATGCTGATCAAAGAATTTCTGAACAATGATGATATGATCGATCTGATCAATTACTCATCGGATCTCATTGCAATAATCGACAAAGAAGGGAAGATCAGTTTCATCAATCATGCCTGGAAAAGAAGTCTCAGCTATGAAAAAGATGATCTGTGCCATAGAAATCTGTCGGATATTCTGATCATCCGGGATGGATTATCTATCGAAGAGCTCCTGCGTCGCGGTGAACCTGATGAAAACAGCTTCTTTTTTACTGCCCAGCTTAAAGGGAAGAAAGGTACCTCATATCAGGTGGATGGCACCGTCAAAAAAACCGAGCATCCCAGCAGGGATTTAAGCAGTTATCTCATTCTTCTCAAGGTTATAGGCAGACACAATATTCAGAAGGAAAAGCAGCTTTTAAAAATCATAGAGCTCGGAAAAAAACTGAATACAAGAGAGGGTGTGGAAATTGACTATCAGATTATTTCTGACGAAATGATGGAGCTCTCAGGCGGGAAGTATGTTTTTATCAATATTCTGGATGATCAGGAAAAAAGTTACACAAGCATCGCGCTATCTGGTGCTGAAGAGGATATAGAAAAAGCTGAAAAGATGCTGGGAAATACCATCAAAGACAGAAAGTGGATCATGGATGCAGACAAAGAAGCGTTAAGGGAGCAGAATATCACTGTTTTTCAGAGTCTCAGTGCTTTATCCATGGGACAAATCCCAAAATCTAAGCTTTTAATGGTAGAAGCTGAATTTCAGACAGGCGAAGTGATTATTGCAAAAATCATGAATGATCAGAGCTATATCGGAGACTTCACCATAGTTATGGAAAAGGGAGCCTCTTTTCAGGCGCACGAAGTTGTCGAAATCTATGCCGCTCAGATCGGTCTTTTTATTGACAAGAAGAGGGTACTCAATAAGCTGAAAGACAACACCGACAAATTTGATTTTGCCATGGAAACCGCAGGTGTGGGTACCTGGGAATGGGATCTTATTAAGGACAATCTGACCTTTTCCTCAAGATGGTATACGATGCTTGGCTACAATAGTAACGAGTTTTCCGGTGACATCCATTCATGGAAGAAAATCTGGCATCCTGATGAATCTGAGATGAACGCTAATGTTCTGGAGCAGTTTATGTCTGGAACGAATGAGAAGCTGGAAATGATTCACAGAATGAAGCACAAAGATGGACAGTGGAAATGGATCATGACTCGTGGGTACAGTTTCAGGAATTCAGAGGGCATACCCTATCTTCTGGTCGGTTTTAATGTCGACATATCAAAATCTCAGGAAGAGAAAAACAGAAATATGGCTGAACGGGAAAAGTTTGCCAATATCATTGAAGCAACCAATGCAGGTACCTGGGAGTGGAATGTTCAGACAGGAGAAAACAAATACAATTCGCGCTGGGCGGAGATTGTCGGCTATTCCCTAGATGAACTGTCTCCAATCAATGAAGAGACCTGGATCAGCCTTGTCCATCCTGATGATCTGAAAAAATCCAATGAAGAAATAGAGAGTCTGTTCTTCAGAAAGAAGGAGTATTATTCACTTCCCTGCAGGATGAAGCATAAGGATGGACATTGGGTGTGGGTCCTGGACAAGGGGAAGGTCATAAACTGGACGGAAGACGGTAAACCGCTCTATATGTTCGGAACCCATATCGACATCACAGAGAGCAAAATGCTGGAAATGGAGATTAAGGAAAGTGAAGACAATTACCGCTTCCTTGTTGAAAGCAGTTACGATATCGTCTATCGGATAGGAACCGACGGGAAGTTTATTTTCGTTTCCAAAGCCTTTGAAAATATCCTTGGTCATACAACGGCCGAAGCCATCGGCAGAGCCCTTACACTTTTTGTCCACCCTGATGATGTGCCGAAGATCCATGATTTTTTCAGGAGAATCAACGAATCGGGTCAGCGAAGAGAGACGACAGATTATCGTCTGCTGCATAAAAACGGAACATATAGATGGTTTACGACCAATGCGATTCCCATATTTGACGAAGACAATGTCATAACAGGCTTTACTGGAACCGCCAGAGACATCACTGAGGTCAAGGCTGCAAATATGGCACTCGTCGAACAGAAAGATGAACTGGAGAGATTCTTTAACGTCAATATCGATTTCTTCTGCATCTCAGATATGATGGGTAAATTCAAAAAGGTCAATCAGGCATGGGAAAGAAATCTCGGATATGAGCATTCGGTGCTGGTAGGAAGAAATGCTCTGGATTTTGTCCATCCTGATGATATCGAGGTGATCAAATCATCCATTCGCAGAATGTCATACGAAAGGAAAGAAGTCAGCTTCGTCATAAGGTTTCAGAGATCCGATGGAGGATATCGCACACTTGAATGGAAAGCCCAGTCCAGCGGGGAACTGATTTATGCCTCTGCAAGAGACGTCACGGAAAACAAGAACCTTGAAAACAATCTCTTCATTGAAAAAGAACTCTTTAAAACAACACTGCTTTCAGTTGGAGATGCCGTCATTTCCACTGACAGCCTGGGAAGAGTCACGATTATGAACAAGGTTGCGGAGAGAATGACTGGCTGGTCAATAGATGTTGCGCTGGGAAGACCCATAGAGGATGTCTTTAAGATCTACCATATTGAAACGGGACAACCTCTTCAGAACCGAGTAAGAGAGATACTGAGAAAAGGAAAGAGCACTGGCTACAGCGAAATGATTCTGATATCAAACAGCGGCAGGGAAATGCTGATTGAAGACAGCGCATCTCAGATCAAAGACAATACGGGCAGCATCAGCGGGGTAGTCATTGTATTCAGAGATATCACCGCGAAAAAAGAAAGAGAAAAGAGAATCGAATTTATGAGTTATCATGATTCTCTGACGGGTCTATATAATAGAAGATATATTGAAGATGCCATCAAAAGAATGGAAACCACAAGAAATCTTCCGTTCACTGTTATGGTAATGGATGTGAACGGTCTGAAGATCACAAATGATGCATTCGGTCACCAGCTGGGAGACATGCTGCTAAAGAGAACAGCGGATATCATCAGAATGGCCTGCCGGGAGAATGATGTGCTTTCGCGTGTCGGTGGTGACGAATTTGTTCTTCTACTGCCAAAAACATCTCCGAAGGAAGCAGAAGCCATAAAAAAACGGATTGAAGTAGAGACGAGTCTGGCATATATCGGGCCAGTTTCCATATCCCTTGCCATCGGGCATGCCACGAAGTCAAAGGTCAGTCAGAATATACTTGAAGTCCAGAAGGTTGCAGACAACAATATGTATCGTGACAAGCTGAAGACTGGAAAGATAACCAAGGGCAGAATTGTACAGACGATTTTAAGGCTGATCGATGAGAAATTTCCTGATGAGCGTGAACATCTCAAGAATGTGGCGGTATATTCTGCGGAAATCGGAAGAGCCATGGGCTTACGAGAGAGTGATGTAGAAAGAGTCAGAACTGCCGGCAGACTTCATGATATCGGGAAAATCTCCGTTCCCAAAGAAATCCTTCTTAAGCCTGACAAACTCAGCTTTGAGGAATACGAAATCATCAGGAAGCACGCAGAAACCAGTTATCAGATACTGAAGTCTGTGGAGGAATACGCCGGTATTGCGGAGGATGTATTATACCATCATGAAAGGATTGATGGTATGGGCTACCCGGAAGGACTTAAAGGCAATGAGATTCCGCTGAATTCAAGAATCATCGCAGTCGCTGACGCATATGAGGCGATGATCGGAAATCGGCTCTATCAGAAGAGAAAGTCAAAGGAAGAGGCCATCAGAGAGATGAGACGATGTGCCGGAACACAGTTTGATGAAGACGTAGTGGAAGTTTTTATCCGTCAGGTGCTTCTTGCTGAAGGGGATATGGCAAACATCCTCTGATCATGAAATTACGGTTTTGTTTGACACTTGTATATACTTAAGGTAATATGATTAGATGTAATGAAACAGAAACGTGAAAGAATAGAGGTGAAGTAAATGGCAAAACCAATAGTAGCAATCGTTGGAAGACCTAACGTAGGAAAATCGACATTGTTCAATAAACTGGCAGGTCACAGAATTGCCATAGTAGACGATACACCCGGTGTAACAAGAGATAGAATTTATGCAGATGCAGATTGGCTGCAATATGAATTTAAATTAATCGATACTGGTGGTATAGAACCAAAGTCAGACGACATAATACTGGCACAGATGAAGAGGCAGGCACAGATCGCAATCGATACTGCAGATGTCATCATCTTCCTTGTGGATGGTAAACAGGGATTGACAGATTCAGACAATGAAGTGGCAACGATGCTCAGAGTAAGCAAGAAACCCATCGTTCTTGCAGTAAACAAAGTGGATAATCCTAAGGATGAGGCCAATGCCTATGAGTTCTACAATCTGGGAATCGGTACACCGATAGCCATCTCCTCCGGACAGGGCTTAGGACTTGGCGATCTTCTAGATGAAGTGGTCAGTCATTTCAATGAATATCAGACAGAGGAAGACGATGAGTATATCAGAGTCTCTGATCAACAAACTGGTGGGCGAGGAAAGATCTATCGTAACGGATATTCCCGGAACGACAAGAGATGCCATCGACAGCTATATTGAATCAGAAGAAGGCAAATTCATTCTGGTGGATACAGCAGGACTGCGCCGTAAGTCTAAAATCAAAGCGGAAATCGAAAGATATTCCGTAGTCAGAACACTGACAGCCATCGAAAGAGCGGATGTCGTGGTGCTTATGGTGGATGCTGAAGAAGGCGTCGCAGATCAGGATGAGAAAATTATCGGATACGCCCATGATATGAAGAAAGCCATAATGGTTATCGTCAACAAATGGGATCTGATTGAAAAAGACGACAAGACCATGGATAAGTACCTGAAAGAGCTCAAACTGAGTCTCAAGTTCATGCAGTACGCGCCATATCTCTTCATATCAGCACTGACCGGGCAGAGAACACATAAGGTTCTGGGCATGATCAGAACCTGTTATGACAACTACAACAAGAAAATCGGTACTGGTGTACTCAATGATGTCATCGGAAAGGCTCTTCTTCAGAAAGAACCGCCGATGATCGGAACAAGAAGACTGAAGGTGTTCTACGGAACTCAGACAGGTGTAAAACCGCCGACATTTGTGTTCTTCATCAATGACACTTCTGCACTTCATTTTTCGTATTCGAGATATATCGAGAATCAGTTAAGAGAAGCATTTGATTTTTCGGGTACAGGAATAAAGATAGAGTACAGAGAAAAGAAAAAAGACTAGCAGTATTTAAACCTCTGGATACCGGATGAACCGGTTTCCGGAGGTTTTTTGAATGCCTTATATGTAGTATGCGTGAAAAGAAGCATATTTATTCAAAGTTATGTGATTTATGTATAATGTTATTTTGAACTGTGCGTAATAGCATAGTGTAATTTTGTGTTTCAGTAACGGTTTATTCATACTGTTGTGGTTGATTTGATACTAAATAAACAAAATAATTTTGTATAATTTATGTATAATCTCATACAGGAGGAGAGAGAAATGAAAAAAATGACAAGAAAGTTATCAGTTTTGCTTGTTATTATCGTTTTTTCCTCGTGGTCGGGCTTAACGTCTCTCAATGATTTCACCGGGAATCATAATGAAGACCGTCTGATAAATGTCATGGCAGCAGAAGATATAAGAGTTACCACAGCGAATCTTAATTTGAGGAGCGGACCTTCTACAAGCTACAGCATTCTTGCTGTCATACCTAAAGGAACCCAGGTGAGTGTAATCAGTATCTCCGGAAACTGGGCAAAAGTAACCTATGCAGGCAAACAGGGATATGCGAGCATATCTTACCTGACAAAAGTCGCATCGGACAAGATGGTGACTACGGCAAATCTTAATATGAGAAGTGGACCTTCTACAAGCTACAGCATCATCAGAGTCATTCCAAATGGAGCAGAAGTGAATGTGCTCAGTACAGGCAGCGGATGGGCAAGAGTGACCTACGGAGGCAGCACAGGCTATGCGTCACTTGCTTACCTGAAACCGGCTGGTACATCTCCACCACCTGCGACCCAGACAGTTATGATGACTACGGGAAATCTTAATATGAGAAGCGGACCTTCCACAAGCTACAGCATCATCAGAGTCATCCCAAATGGAGCTCAGGTGAATGTATTGAGTACAAGCAACGGATGGGCAAGAGTGACCTACGGAGGCAGCACAGGCTACGCATCTCTTAGCTATTTGAAACCGGTCGGGACTACACCGCCACCTGCATCCACAGACATAAGGATCACAACGGAAGAACTGAATCTTAGAAGCGGACCTTCCACAAGTTACAGCATTATCGCAGTTATGCCTCCAGGTGCAAGGGTAACAGTGCTTAGTGTCTCCGGAAGCTGGGCGAAAGTGACCTATTCAGGAAAAACAGGATATGCCCATACCGCTTACCTTGTCAAGGAAGGTACCTATGCATCATCCACGGTCATCACAAAAGGACTGGTATCTTCGGGATCCAAGCAGATCGCGCTGACTTTTGATGCCGGATGGGAATATGCAACCACAATACCTCT
>DAMDIS010000067.1:2570-6150 GCA_032100885.1 Proteiniclasticum sp. | reverse complement strand
CTCCTTAACATGCTGGACAAGTATGGTGTAAAACCGACTTTCTTCCTGAGAGCATACTGGGTCAGAGACAATCTGGCTCTGGCAAAAGAGATACAGAAGAGAGGGCACAGCATTCAGAATCATTCACTGACACATCCGCATATGAAGACCATGACAGAGAGCGAGATCAGAAATGAGTTTGTTCAGTCAACGAAGATTTTCAGAGATAATCTTGGAATCACACCTAATCTTTTCAGACCGCCTTTTGGAGAATATGATGCCGAGGTGCTGAAAGTTGCAGGCGAACAGGGTTACAAGTATACAGTAATGTGGTCCATTGATACCATAGACTGGGCCGAGACTTCAGGAGGCGTAGCCATTACCAGAGATTACATCACAAATAAGGTGCTCAACAATGTAACGGATAAAGATATCGTGCTGATGCATATTGCGTACCAGAAAACTGTTGACGCACTGCCAAGAATGATAGAAACCCTTAAGAGCAGAGGTTACACGTTTAAAACTGTACCACAGATGGTACCATAAGAGAGAATCGGCGCAACTGGCTTTTAGATGAGGTGGACCAGAGGTTCGCCTCATTTCTTCTTGTATTCTGAATTGAATCTGTCCGTCAATATTCATGTACGAAACCTGATTTTTTGTTCAAAAAGGGTACAAATCCCGAAGAAGTTCGGGGTTTTTCTTCGCCCTCGTATGTTAAAATGGTGGAAATCGCAACGAAAGGCGGGTGTATCTATGCATATTGATATCAGTCTCAGAAATAATATGGGATTTGTTCTGACGTCCACCGGATTTCTGGTACTCGTTTCTTCACTGTACTTTGAAGACTCGATGGCTAAAACTTTCCTGTTGTTCATAGGTGCCTCGATAATCATTTCTGCAGTCCTTCATGAGTATATGTCCAGGAAAAGACATCAGACTCTTATTGAAGTTTTCAGTCTGGTGCTGATTCTTCTGTGGGGTATTTTCCATCTGATGATCTGGTAGCGCATTATAAGCTCCATCTCCCTCATATAAGTCCTATAAAGAAGAACCGGGTCCTGGAATTACTTCCCAGGAACCCGGTTCTTCGTCATATCTCTATAGAAAGCTGTCTACTCGCTTCTTAATGATCTGATGTGAGGCTGATATTTGTCTCTAAGTCTTGACAGGAGATTGTATAACGGTTTATAGAGAAAGAGAACTACAACAAAGTTTGATCCACCGTGGATCAGATCAAAGGGTATTCCTCTTGTCCAGTATACGATCCCGTAGGAAATCCCGTAAAAGAAGGATTCGAAGATCGCAAAGACAAAGCCGAAGCTGAGTCCGAAAATCAGCGCTGCAATGGCAAACGGCCATTCAGAATTGGTGCCTCTATGTAGAAGCGTGGCAATACCGATAAGGAGAGGCCAGATGAAATAATACACCAGCAGCCAGGTCTGTACACCATAGAAGAAAATTTCTGTGGTCGAGAATATCAGTGCAACGATGAATGTCTTCCTGAATCCGAATACGGATGCATATACCATAAACATAAGAGTGACAATTTCAACATTGGGGACAAATACCAGCGCCATTTTACCTGCGGTCAAAGTAGCGCTAAGGAGTGGGATCAGTACGATATCCCAAACGGTAAAGTTAGAATCCCTTAACTTCAAAAGTGTACACGTCCTTATCATTTACTGGTATTTCTTTGATGCCGACCATGGCATCTTCCCCGTTTATATTGATGTTGAAAAATTCTTTCGTGATATCTGTACTGTAACCCTTAAGTCCCATAAGCATTGGGCCATACTGTGTTTCTTCAGTAACAACATCAAGTTCTTCGCTGTATTCCTTGAGCAGACCTTCAAGGTATAACTCATCCGACTTGAAACTCTCGCTGAAATTGATGTCTTCACTTTCAACGATGATGTTGATCGTGACTTCCTTGCTTCCTTCGCTACCCTTTGGAGCGAATGCGTTGTAGAGTCCAAGACCTCCTAAGAGCAGCACCAGGATGATCAGTACCGATGTGATTTTTTTGTTCATGTTTTTCCTCCTTGCTGTACTTGACGTACAAACGTAATGATTAAAGGCACAATAAACTAGAAAATATCAGAGAAAAGGTGTACAAGTGAAAATAAAAAAGCACCCTTATGGGTGCTGCAAATAGATCGTCTGCTAAAAAAAGCAATCTATTCTGACACCTCATGACCCGTGAGGAGATTCTCAAAGTATATAGGCAGGTCTTCCGGCTTGACTATGTAAAAGAGTTATCCTTCCCAGAAAATCCAGTGGATCATTAACTCTTAAGAGTCTTACGGCGGCGGGACCGCACAGGCTTAAACCTGTTTCCCTCTTAGTGCCAAGATGCTATCGTGGCAACCTATATCATTAAATTCTATTTTATTGTGTTTCTTCTAAGTTCATTATACCAGATAAACGGAGAACTTCCAGTGGAGCGGCAGGTAGTTTTTTCCCGGATTGAAACAATAAATTATCATTTTATATTCAAGATGATCAGGAGAAGGAATGCGGGTGAAGAACTGCTATGGTATACTGAAATCTGTCAGAAATACATATGTGAATCTATACTGATCGAGGCTATAAAGAAAAGAGGGATAAAAATGTCTATTGAGGAACATGAGGACTATGAAAAGGAAATATCGAGACTGGATGAAACCATAGCATATATCGTGAGACTGATTTCCCTCGTTGTGGATAAAAGACTGAAATACAGACAGGATATGAGAGAAGCATTCACTGAGCTGGATGATATGGATAGCAGTCTCAGTTATGCCAATATACTGCTGAATACCAGACTTCTGGATTCTCTTGAGCAGAATTTCGGTCTGCTGAGAAAATCAAAGGATCATCCTTACTTTGCAAGGATGGATATCCGACAGTCGGATAAAGACAAGGTGGAAGAAATCTATATCGGGAAAATATCTCTTTTTGACGAGTCCATGGAGACTCCTCTTGTTGTTGACTGGCGTGCGCCTATATCGGGCGTTTATTATGACGGCAGACTGGGCAGTACAAAATACACCGCTTACGGTGAAGAATTTGAGATCGATCTTCATCTAAAGAGGCAGTACACCATTGAAGGTGGAGAACTGAAGCATTTTGTGGATGTGGATATTTCAATGTCCGACACTTTTCTTCAGGCAACACTTGAGAATCACGCCAGCGACAAACTGAAAGATATCGTATCCACCATACAGGCAGAGCAGAATGACATCATAAGGGCAGACATACACAAACCGCTTATCGTGCAGGGGGTTGCAGGAAGCGGAAAAACAACCATAGCTCTTCATCGGATCGCATATCTCATCTACACCTATTCTGATTCCTTTGAACCGGAAGATTTCATCATCATCGCACCGAACAATCTGTTCCTTGATTATATTTCAGGAGTTCTTCCTGAACTGGGCGCGGAAAAAGTTCGCCAGACCACTTTTATCGATCTTATGATGGATATACTCGGGAAACGATTTAAACTCACCGATCAGAACGAAAAGCTCACCATGCTCCTCAGCAGAGATAAGCCAGAGGAGACTGATATCGTCATCCGAGCTTCAGCCTTTAAAAACAGCATGGCGATGAAAGACATTCT
>DAMDIS010000067.1:0-2560 GCA_032100885.1 Proteiniclasticum sp. | reverse complement strand
GAAGAATATCTGGAAAATCTGGGCGAAGGGTTTCTTCCCGAGGACGACTTCATCTTCGACGGTGATGTCCTTTATTCCAGAGAGTATCTGGATGATATGTTCCATAACAGCTACACATACCTGCCATATTTCAAGAGGATCGATCAGATCAGGCAGTATCTTGAAAGCAAGGTCAAAGAGGCTGTCAGCAGCCGGATAACCAAGGTGGAAAATATCTATGAGCATAAGATGAACAGAGTAAGACTCAGGGAAGCACCATCTGAAGAGCGAAGAGAGAAGCTGAAGGAACTGATGAAACTGAGAGACGAAAGAATCAGTGAACTGAAGAAGAGCAGGAAAAATCTCATTCGTGACTATTTCAGGAAAATGGAATATAAGGATACCCTGACCTACTATCTGAAGATGATGACTGACGAGCGCTTCATTTCGCGTTTTGCAGATGAAAAAGACCGTGAAACAGTTCAGTATGTGGTCGAGGATACAATCAGAAGGGCAAGATCAAAGGAGCTGGAAATCGAAGATCTTGCACCACTTGCCTTTCTGCACAGCAGACTGTATGGAGTAGATCCTTCTGTAAGGGTAAAGTATGTGGTGATTGATGAAGCACAGGATTTCAGTGACTTTCAGTTTTATGCCCTGAGAAATATTCTGAATACGGACAGGTTCACCATCCTTGGTGATCTGTCCCAGGGGATTCATATGTACAGGTCAATCCCTGACTGGTCATATCTTCAGAAGCATATTTTTAAAGAGGAGACCAATTACCTCACACTTCTGCAGAGTTACCGTACCACCATAGAGATTATGGAAGCTGCAAATGAAGTGCTCACAAAATCACCCATCAGAAATCTGACCCTTGCAAAACCCGTAGTAAGGCATGGCAGAAAGCCTGTAATCAAAGCCTATATGGGGGAAAAGAATCTCATCAAAGGGATTTTGAACACAATCGATACATGGACTGAAGAAGGATATACGACCGTTGCAGTCATCACAAAGACTGCGGAAGATGCGATATATCTGCATGAAGCCCTTGAACGCTCGACTGATCTTGATATCGGCCTCATCGGTGAAAAAGCAGTTCACTTCACTGAGCGATATGTGGTCCTGCCTGCACACCTGGCCAAAGGTCTAGAGTTTGATGCAGTCATTGTGTCCAGCTTCAATGATGCCTATGAAATCACCGAACTGGATGCTAAACTTCTGTATGTTGCCATGACACGAGCAATGCACAGACTTTCTGTCCTTTACATTGAGGGCAGCAATCGCTATTTTGAAAACTGAAGCATCAAAAAAAGACCGTATTCCTTTGGAATACGGTCTCAATCATATCTGTATATATTTTGGGGAAAGTAATCCGTTCAGTCAATGTTGATTTCTGATACTGTTGTAATCGGTACTTCCACAAATCCCATGGATTCATAAAGCCTCAGGGCATCGGTATTTTCAACCGTGACATAGAGGTAGAGGGAATGAAAGCCGTTTCTTTAAAGCTCAAAAGCTGCTCTGTTGATCAGAAGGGTTGCATAGCCGAGCCTCTGGTCTTTTTTTCTGGTAAAGGTATAGGTAATGGTGGGTTCATCACGATAAAGGCAGACAAGCACACCTGCTCTGACCATACCGTCTTCTATGAAGAGAAATGAAGAATCCTGCATGAATGGTCCATAGCAGCCCTTATAGACTCTCCTGATTTCATCGAAGGTCTGATCGAGGTTTTCTCCCTCGTAGTCGACAGTATCTCTGTAGGCATCAAGAAATGCGTCCGCCATCACTTCAAGATAGGAGAATTCCGCAGGGACGATCTGCTCAGGAAATACCATAGGTTCGTCACTCAACCTGAGACTCATACGAATTCTTTTTGGCATGAACACCACCTCCTAAGGTTATTCTACTATATTTTAAGAAGGATTGCGTTGTATTGTCAAAATAATTCAGCTAAACTTTAAGTAACAGATGAAAGGAGCATAATATATGAAAATTCTTCACGTAGCTGACTTGCACATAGGAAGATACTTTAATGGCGTGTCTCTTCTGGCTGATCAGAAAGAAATGCTGGATCAGATTATCAGTGCCATCAAAGAAGAGGACCCACAGGTGGTCATCATAGCAGGTGATATTTATGACCGTTCTATTCCAAGAGAAGATGCAGTAAAAGTGAACGACGGATTTCTGACAGAGCTCGTTAAACTGGGGAAAAAGAATATCCTGATTACAGGAAATCACGATTCCCATGAAAGAGTGGGGTTTCTCAACTCATTACTTGAAGACAAAGGTCTGATGGTTGAAAACAATGTCACGAGACCGCTGAGATGCATCACATTAAAAGATGAGTATGGACCCGTTGAAATCTATCTCTTTCCATACAGAGACACGGCAAATCTTAAAACGATTTATGAACTTGAGACTTTCAGAGACGACACGCTTGTCTATGAAAGAATTTTTAAAGAGAGTGTAAAAAAGAACAGCAACAGAAAGGTTCTCGTCTATCATGGTTTTGTTGCAGGGTCAAACAAAGAGGAAGTAGCTGAAAGTGAATCGGAACGAATTCTCTCGGTGGGCGGAC
>DAMDIS010000066.1:9052-13155 GCA_032100885.1 Proteiniclasticum sp. | reverse complement strand
TGCAGTAATGTATTCAGCTTACTCATACTAATAGATCGAGGGCTTGATCAAAAAAGATGCTCCGGAACCATTCTTTACTCTCTCCACATGCAGTTTTGAAGGAACATCATTGTTTTTTCAAAGATGAACCTTGATGTTCATCTATATCTGGTGTCTATATCTTTAAGGGTTACACCCGTTCCCATTCCGAACACGACGGTTAAGCCTTTAAGAGCCCATGATACTGCAGGGGAGGCCCTGTGGGAAAGTAGGTCGTCGCCAGTTACAGAAGCTCTAAGCTAACGCTTAGGGCTTTTTTTGTGCGTTTTTTTCTTGAATATAGATAGACTTAAAGGAATATATGTTAAATATTTATCTAGTTCATTTAAGAGAAACAAATTATTATCATATTGTTCAGTTAATTACCCTGCGGATACGTACACATAAAATCTGGTAATGTTATCATGAGTTAAGAGGGTAAATAGCTTTCTGACAGAAAAGAGAATACTGACAAGGGGGGATTAGTGTGGCATAAATCCGGCTGCTGTCGTGTTTCTTAATGGCGAACAGGAGGTAAGAAATGGCTAAGTATATCATGGCTTTGGATCAGGGTACAACAAGTTCAAGATCAATCATCTTCAACAAGAACGGAAGACCAATGGAATCTCTTAACCGGGAATTTGAACAGATCTATCCCAACCCGGCTGGGTAGAGCACAGAGCTTTAGACATCTGGAACTCACAGATTGAGACAGCAATGTCAGTTCTTCGGACATCGAGGATAGACCCGCATGATATTGAAGCAATTGGAATCACCAATCAGAGAGAAACCACAGTAATCTGGGACAAAGAAACCGGTGAACCGATCATGAATGCCATATGCTGGCAATGCAGAAGAACAGCCAGTATCTGTGATGACATGAATGCCAGAGGCTGGGGACCAAAAGTCCGTGAAAAGACCGGTGTAGTGTGCGATGCATATTTCTCCGGCACCAAGATCAAATGGATGCTGGATAATGTCCCTGGGGCTAGGGAAAAAGCGGAGAAGGGCGAACTTCTTTTTGGAACCGTGGACACATGGCTCATGTGGAAACTTTCCGGAGGGAAAATACATGCAACGGATTATTCCAATGCATCCAGAACCATGATCTTCAATATCCATACTCTTGACTGGGATGATGATCTCCTTAAGGAACTGGACATACCAAGAAGCATGCTTCCGGAAGTCAAACCTTCTAGCTATGTTTATGGCATGACAGATCCGAAGATCTTCGGAGCAGAAGTCCCTATAGCAGGATGTATCGGCGATCAGCAGGCAGCTCTATTTGGTCAGACCTGTTTTGAAGAAGGAGAATCCAAGGCAACTTATGGTACTGGTGCATTCCTTATGATGACTACCGGAACAAAGAGTGTAGAATCCAAAAACGGACTGCTCACGACCATAGCCTGGGGAATCAACGACAAAGTCTATTACTGCCTTGAAGGAAATACTTTTGTAGCAGGTGCAACTGTGCAGTGGCTTAGAGATGAACTGAAGATGATCGAATCCGCATCGGAAACAGAAGAGATCTGCAACAGTGTTCCAGATACCAACGGTGTGTATCTTGTTCCTGCCTTTGTAGGCCTTGCAGCACCATATTG
The DNA here is from genome assembly GCA_032100885.1 of Proteiniclasticum sp. Classification (GTDB taxonomy): domain Bacteria; phylum Bacillota; class Clostridia; order Clostridiales; family Clostridiaceae; genus Proteiniclasticum. Next base: position 11,536 of record DAMDIS010000066.1, on the reverse strand, counting down.
GGATCCTTATGCAAGAGCATCCATACACGGTATAACAAGAGGCGTAAACAGAGCTCATATAGTAAGAGCTGCTGTGGAAGGTCAGTGCTTCCAGATCAAGGAAATTCTGGATGCCATGGTCACCGACGGTGGTATTGAGCTTAAGGAAATGAAATGTGACGGTGGAGCCATCAAGAATAATTTCCTCCTCCAGTTCCAGTCGGATATTCTGAATGTACCGGTAGTCAGACCAGTTGTTACAGAACTGACCGCACTCGGAACTGCCTATCTTGCAGGACTTGCCGTAGGATACTGGGACAGCATGGAAGAACTTAAAGAAAACTGGGCTCTTGATCGAAAATTCATACCGAACATGACTGAGGAATATAGAGCGAAAATCTACAAGGGATGGAAAAAAGCCGTTCAGAGATCACTGAAATGGATCGATCCAGATGATCTATAGTCATAAATGACCAGATAGGGGTCTTTGCAGAACCGGAAGCTCCGGTTCTGTATTGGCCTCTATTTGCTTACTGGAAATATTCAAATGTGATATCCCCATGAAAGGCAGATGTATAGCGTTTTTTTCAATCCATTCTATGGTAAAATAAGAATAGTCATGGGCATTTTTATGCGCATGGTTTGAATCTACTTTGTAACTTAATTGCGGATGGAATTGGATAAAATGGAATATATACATGGAGGATTTAATGGCAAGAAATAATAATATATTTGGAAACAGCGGTGGCTCGTATTATAGAAGCAGGAAGAAGTCAAAAGGTGTCTTTATACTGGCTGCACTGGTGCTTATTTTAGGATCTATACTTGGCGTAGTCATTTACAAGATGATCGGAGAGGATAAATTCACCTCAAAAACACCGATCATTGCAGAACCGGCACCTGTGGAGACCGCAGTTGAAGAAGTGGTGGAAGTGAAACCGGAAGACCTTGTGGAAAACTCAAATCATATCCATAGTGCAGCGGAATATGCCTACAGCACAGAAGATGTGAGAAACTGGATAACCGGAACAGAAGCATACACTGGAGAGAAGATAGCATTTCTGACCTTTGATGACGGTCCAAGCCCTGAAAATACAGGGAAGATCCTGGATATTCTTGAAGAAAAGGATGTGGCAGCAACATTTTTTGTCATCGGAACCAGCATAGATAACAGCGGTCAGTCAGGAACGGTCATCAACCGTATACTGGATGAAGGCAACGCTGTAGCCCTGCACAGCTATACTCACGTTTATGAAAAACTGTATCCTGGAAAGACTGGAGATAAAGAATTCATAAAGAGTGAACTGGACCAGCTGCAGGAGAGAATCAGAGAGGTGACCGGCAAAGAGAACTTCAAGTCTGGCGTATTCAGATATCCAGGCGGACATATGACCTGGAAGGGTATCGATGAAGTCGATGCTTTGCTTAAGGAGGACGGAATCGAATATATCGACTGGAACGCCATGAACGGTGATTCGGAGCCGACAGTAAGAAGACCGAAGGATCCTGAAGCTCTTGCGAATTTTGTGCTTGAATCACTGGTGTTCAGCAAAGTGAAGGATGTGGTTGTGGTACTCATGCATGATGCGGAGAACAAAACCATGACAACAGAATCCCTGCCGATGATCATCGATCAGCTTAAAGAAGAAGGATATAAATTTGGCATATTAAAATAACAGGAAGGTGAGAAAGATGAAGATACTCATTTGTGAAGACGAAGCCAGCATCAGAGCATTTCTGAAAATCAATTTCGAACGAAACGGTTTTTCGGTGATTGAAGCAGGAAGCGGAGAAGAAGCTCTAAGACTGACAGAGCTTGAAAAGCCCCATGTGGCGATTCTTGATGTCATGCTGCCGGGAATAGACGGATTTGAAGTCTGCAGAAGACTGAGGGAAACCCATCCGAATATCGGAATCATCATGCTGACAGCTAAAGGTCAGGATATGGACAAGATTTCCGGTCTGGAACGCGGAGCAGATGACTATGTCGTCAAGCCTTTCAACCCTACAGAATTCATCCTGAGAACAAAAGCCCTGATCAGAAGGCTTGAAGAGGCTAAAGGAATCAAAGATGACGGTCAGCTTCTGGTGAGCAAGATCTTCACCATGGACAAATATTCTCAGACACTGAAAAAGAAAGACGAATTCATTGAGCTGACACCAAAAGAGTTCGCCATCATGAAGATATTTCTGGAGAATGAAGGGAAAGCCTTCTCAAGAGATGAACTCCTTAACCTTGTCTGGGGGTATGATTTCATCGGTGATCCGAAGATTGTTGATGTCAATATGAGGAGACTGCGTGCAAAGATCGAGGATAATGCTTCCGATCCGCAGTACATCGAGACAGTCTGGGGTACAGGCTACAGATGGGGCAAAGAGTAGAATATACACTGAAAGATTAAGGAGATTCCTATGAGATTTGGAAAAAGTCTAAAAGCCAGACTTGCAATGAGTTATCTGATCATCATAATTGTGACTCTGGTCATTACAGATATCGCCTTAGCC
>DAMDIS010000066.1:4951-9042 GCA_032100885.1 Proteiniclasticum sp. | reverse complement strand
GTGTATTGAGATCCTACTTCAACAATAACGTGCGTGACACGCTTTACAATCAGCTGTCTGTTTCGACAGACACCTATGAGAGATACTACTCCGATGATACACTGGAACAGAATGTGGCAAACGATGAGGATGCCTTCTGGAGACAGTCCAATGCCATGGTGCAGATCATCAGCACAGAAAAAATCGTGCTTCTTGATTCAACAGGAAACAGACCTCAGGGAGTACTTGACGTTTCTGATGTGAATACAGCCCTTGAAGGCAGCAACGGATCCATGATCTACACTGAACCTGTAACAGGGGAAAAGCTCATGGCGGTATCAAGGCCGCTTACTGTCAACAATGAAATTGTAGGTGTTCTGAGATTCATCACCTCATTAAGAGGAGTGGATGAATCCATGAGACTCATCATCACAAACTTCATTATGTTCGGAATCGCAGTCATTATCATCTCCACGATATTCAGCAATATTTTAGGGATGAGATTCATAAAACCCATTGATAAACTCACAAAGACCGCAGAAATCATGGCCACAGGAAACTACAATGTGGTGAGTGTGAAGATGCATGAGGATGAAATCGGAAAACTCTCGGATACGCTTAACCATATGGCCAGGGAAATCAAGAAGAAGGAAGAGCTGAAAAATGATTTCATATCTTCTGTTTCCCATGAACTGAGAACACCGCTCACCTCCATCAAAGGATGGGCAGTGACCATAAAGGACCCTTCAACGGATCGTGAACTGCTGGAGCAGGGACTAGACATCATCTCCAACGAAAGCGACAGACTGAAAAGTATGGTGGATGAGCTTCTGGATTTTTCCAAATTTGTCTCAGGAAAAATCACGCTTGAAAAACAGGTGATCGATGTTCAGGAGCTCTTCGATTTCATTAGGCATCATATAGAGAACAGAGCAGCAAGGGAAAATAAAACACTCATCGTAGAAAAACAAGAAAATATGGGGACAGTATATGCAGATCTCAACAGAGTGAAGCAGGTTTTCATCAATCTTCTGGATAATTCCTTCAAGTTTACGAAGGAAGGCGGCAACATTTCCGTCAGAATGAAAAGAAGCAGAGACTGGATTGACTTTATCGTCGAGGATGACGGTGAAGGAATATCTGACAGTGACATCCATAAAGTGAAAGAGAAGTTCTATAAAGGAAAGACATCAAATTCTTCCAATGGTATAGGGCTATCCATATGTGATGAGATCGCCATCATCCATGGTGGTGAACTGATCATTGAAAGTGAAGTCAAAAAAGGAACAAAGATCACATTCAGACTTCCCCAAGGAGCGTAGTAAGATGAATAACAGGAGACGAATCAAAAAGGGAATAGTTCTGATCATGGGTATCCTCCTTTCCTTCGTGCTCACCGGATGCAGATTCGGGATGAACGATGTCAAGGCGAGCGTACTTAAACCTCAGTCCACTGGAGTTTCCATCGAAGGGCATTATGTCTATCAGGATGTCATCAATCTGGAAGAAGGTAAATTTGTTGATGAGACGAATTTCAGAAGCTTCACCGCAGAGTTTGATCTGAGCGGTGCTCAGATCGGGCTTGAAAAAGTGGAGATGCCCAGATACATTTCAAAGCTTGTGAATACCTTCGATTATTTTCTTGAAAAGTATCGTGTGAATCCGTCAAGGCTGAGGATCACCAATGAGAATATGGAAGTTGTCCGTATTTCTACAAGCAACCGGTCTTTCTATGAGGTGTTCAAGCTGGACGACAAGAACATTGCTGTCGTAAAGGGCAATAATCTCATCAAGCTTAAGAAGGCGGAGGCGAGCGGCGATGCCGAAGAAGCGACCGAAGAGAGCGCCAAGACGCTCGATTTTGGTGGAAGTGATGAAGCGCTGTCTAAGGAAGAGGCTTTCTTTGAGCCTATTGCGGGTGTACTCATCGGGCTTCGGGAAGACCGAGATGAGAATACCGGTCTTTCTGATTACAGAACCCTGTGGATCACAAATGACGGCGAGGTTCAGGAAGTTTATGAGATAGACGATATTCTCTTCCCAAGGAAAGAATTCTGGAAGATGGAAGTGGTTTCGGAAGAGATTGAAGGTGAGACTAAAGAAAGGCTGAACATTTATGCCATCACGGGAACACCGAGCAATATCTCCGAGAAGATGGAATATAACTATCCAAGCGCAAATCTTGATGTCAGCTTTGTGGGGAACAACTACATCAGTGTACTTGCATCGGATGAAGAAGAGACAGACAGAGATCTGATGGAAGATGCTCTCACCATTTCAGTGGACAGCTACAACAGCTATAATCCTGTAAACATCAATGAGCTGGATCCAAAGGAAGGCGCAACGGCTTTCATCAACTCTCTCAATCAGGTGATTCAGAGAAATGAAGAACTGAAAAATGTGCCCATCGCAAGGGAAGACGTACTGAACAACTTCATTCTGAGAAGGCATCATGGATACTGGATGATGGAATCAAGATTCGTCACGAAAGATGAAGAAAACAGCACAGTCTACAAGGTGCCTATAGCGCTGAAACCGACTGAAAACATCGTGACCTATGATGATCTGACAGTCCCTTGGGTCAAGATAAAAGAGCGGATCCCTCAGGCGATAGATGCCTTCAATGCACCAGGAAACAGTTTCCTTCTGGTTCGTACACCCAGATATCTTCTTATGTATAAGATCGAAGGTGTGGATGAGATCAGCAGAGAACCTCTCCAGGCTATTGAGATCAAGGAAGACGAACAGATCATCATGGCTGAATGGGCCAGAGGCGAGTTCGTGAAGAGATGGACGGATGTCGCATCCAGACAGGGAAGAAAGATCATTTTTGTACAGAATCGTAAATAGAAAGAACAGATCGAAAATCGGCTTACGGGGAAGTGAATCATCACTTTTCATGAGCCGATTTTTCGACATCTCCTGAAGGAAGAACAGGAGATGAGCATCCTTCTGGCCAGCTTATTAAATTTTCTTTAATCGGCGAATTATAAATTAACAAAAGAGATTATTTAGTATACAATGTATTTGACAAGATTTGGCAGATAGCCAAAGTGATTAGGAATAAGAGGTAGAATATGGGAACAGTTAAGCATTTATTCATCGTTAATCCAGTGGCAGGCAATGGAATTGCCTTAAGAATGACCAATACCATACATAAGCTTTTCAACGAGCTGAAACTTAAATATCAGGATATCTCCTATGAGATCGTATATACCAAGGAAGAAGGCCATGCAACTGAAATTGCCAGAAGATATTCCAGCATGGGAGATTACAGAATCTATGCAGTAGGTGGAGACGGAACTTTGAATGAAGTCCTGAACGGAATGATGGGGTCAAATTCATCGCTGGGATGTATCCCGGGTGGTTCAGGTAATGATTTCATCAAGAGTCTGGTTTCAAAGTTCGACCGAAGGAGAATTCTGATGAACACTGTCCTTGGCACTGAAGAGGAGATGGATGTGGCTTCAGTTGACGGGAGATATTTCATCAACATCGCATCCATGGGCTTTGACGCTTCGGTCGTGAATAATGTTGAAAAGTTCAAGAACAGAAAGTATCTGCCCAACAAGTTTGCATATCTCGTTTCTGTACTGGATACGGCAAAGGATTTCAAGAACCTCAACCTGAGAATGATCATCGACCAGCAGGAAATCAATACGGAAGCCTTTATGGTGGCCATTGCCAACGGAAAATACTATGGCGGCGGAATAAAGATCGCGCCTGAAGCGGATCTTCATGACGGACTGCTGGATGTGCTCCTTGTTCGAGACATCAATAGAGCCAAGATCATGAAGTTTCTTCCGAAAGTGGTGCCAGGAAAACACATGGATCTTGATGAAGTTACACTGATGAGAGCAAAAACCATCGACCTTTACGCGGACGAACCGGTCTACATCAATATAGATGGGGAGCTTGAAGCAAGAAGAGAGGCACATTTCAGACTGGAAGACGCCAAGGTGAAATTTATCATACCAAAAACCACATTTTAAAAAAGAGGTGAAAATCATGGACGATAAAAACAGAAAGATCGAAGAACTTGCCAGAAAAGCGGGTAAAGTGACCAGCGATGTGATGACGGTTTCAGGAGAAGCTCTGGGGCTTCTTGCACT
>DAMDIS010000066.1:3373-4941 GCA_032100885.1 Proteiniclasticum sp. | reverse complement strand
GAAGCTCGGGAATGAGTCACTTGCATATAAAACCATAAAGACTGCAAGAGAAAAGAGTGAGGGAACCGGAAAGAACGTTGAAAAGTTCCTGGATGAAAACATCAGGAAGGTCCACGTCCGTGTTCAGGAAAAGGATATTCAGGATTTCAAGGCAAAAGCTGAAGGCGTTGCGAAGGATTTCAAAGAAAGTGTTCAGAAAATCGATATCGATAAAATCAGAGAAGACATCAAGAACAAGGCAAATTCTGTGATCACCAAAGAGACAAGAGTCTATGGAGATGCCGATCAGTTTTACGCGGAAGAAGATAAAGTGGATGGAATCGTCATTGATGAAGTCACCTGGAAAGACGAAGAATAAGATGAGTGCTGAAATTACAACCGAAAGCAGAAGGGCTGGTGCATTGCACCAGCCCTTTAAAATACTTTTCTATTCTTTACGTTCCTGACTGACGGTTGCGGAATAATTATCCTTTGGTGCTTCAGCTGTTCTTGTGACATTTTCCTTCTTGTAGGTTTCTTTCGGTCTGTAGGTTGAATCCGGTTTTCTGTCACGGGTTGATGTTCTGAAGACAAGATACACACCAAGTAGAAGGATGGCAAAAGCTCTTACTGTATTGAAGTTCAGCCAGTAAGGGAACTCACCAAGATACCTGCCGTAGCCAAGGAACACTCCGATGAGAATCAGTGCCAGTGATATCACAAGAATTCCTCTGTCCTTGGGTTTCGCAACGTAGTACTGAAGGAGTGCAAGACCCAGGATGACCATGAAGATCGGGCTGGACATGCTGTCCATAATGGGCAGGAACTGCTTGATCAGGAAAAACGTACCGGTCAAGGTCAGTATTCCTGCGGGAATCAGCATACTGGCATCTCTTCTTTTATAATTCGTGAAATAGTCTATTTCAAGGAAAAGTCCTGGCAGCAGGATGAACAGCGGCCACAGGTTTCTCATGGAAAACAGGTTATCTAAAAACAGTGCGTTGTAGAGTGCTGCGCCTCCGACAATGATCAGGATCAGTCCTATATAGTAGGATGTTCTGTTACGCATAAAATATTTCCTCCTCTTTCTCTCTTTGTTTAAAGAATAACTGCATAGGATTAAAACTGTGTTAAATTTCCTTTAGAATTTCATTTTTCTTCAGCTTGAATGATTCTTAGTCACGTCTTTTTACTGAACTGTTCTCAATTTTCATACAGGTGTCTCTTGAGGAGAGTATTCATTGAGGAACCCGCAGTTTAAGGTAATTTATGCTTTGCGGGTGTTTAAACTTTAAGGATTTCAGGCTAAAATGGAGATATGAGCGAAAACGTTTTTAGGGGGGAATAACCGTAAATGAATGATAAAAACAGTCAGTCCATGAAAGTCAAACTGGAAGGCGCTTTGCCTGATTATCCTGAGTTTAAGGAAGGGATAAGGAGAGCGCCAAATCGTGGATACAATCTCAGCAGAAAGGACACCAAGATTGCCCTGATGAATGCACTGAGATACATTCCGGAAGAGCATCATGAAGTGATGGCAAAGGAGTTCCATGAGGAGCTTGTCACCTATGGCAGAATCTACGGATACC
>DAMDIS010000066.1:768-3312 GCA_032100885.1 Proteiniclasticum sp. | reverse complement strand
AATCTTGATTTCGAGGTTGCCTTGTACCCTTAAGAACTGGTCACCTACGGTGAAACGGGACAGGTCTGCCAGAACTGGATGCAGTATCTCCTGATCAAAAAGTATCTGGAAGTGCTTAGAAGCGATGAAACACTTGTCATCGAATCCGGTCATCCCCTTGGAATCTTCAAGAGTCATGAATTCTCACCAAGGGTCATCATCACAAACGCCATGATGGTCGGCATGTTCGACAATCAGGAGAGCTGGCATTATGCCATGCAGATGGGCGTGGCTAACTATGGCCAGATGACTGCAGGCGGTCTCATGTATATCGGACCCCAGGGCATTGTCCACGGCACATTCAACACCATCATCAATGCAGGCAGAATGAAGCTGGGCCTTGTGGGTGAAGATAACCTTGCCGGATATCTTTTCGTTTCCTCAGGACTTGGAGGAATGAGCGGAGCTCAGCCTAAGGCCAGCGACATCGCAGGAGCGGTTTCCATCGTCGCAGAGGTAGATGCATCAAGAATCAGAACAAGGACCGATCAGGGGTGGGTACAGGTGGTATCCGATGATCCGGAAGAAGCCTTCAGGATTGCCGAAGAAGCCATGAAGGAAAAGAAGGCGCTTTCCATCGCATTCCACGGCAATATCGTGGATCTTCTTGCCTACGCTGCAGAGAAAGACAAGACCATTCATCTGCTTTCAGACCAGACCAGCTGTCACGCTGCCTATGATGGCGGATACTGTCCTTCAGGCATTACCTTCGAAGAAAGGACAAGACTTCTTGAAGAAGACAGAGAAACCTTCAGAAAGCTTGTGGATGAGACACTTGTGCGGCATTTTGAGCTGATCAGGAAGCTGAGTGCAAAGGGAACCTATTTCTTCGACTACGGCAATTCCTTCATGACAGCCGTTTATGATGCGGGTGCGAAAGAAATTTCAAGAAACGGCATCGACGAGAAAGACGGGTTCATCTTTCCTTCCTATGTGGAAGACATCATGGGACCTGAACTATTTGACTACGGCTACGGACCGTTCAGATGGGTATGCCTTTCCGGAAAGAAGGAAGACCTGGCACTTACCGACAGATGTGCCATGGACTGCATCGACAAGGACAGAAGAGCGCAGGATATGGATAACTACAACTGGATCAGAGATGCGGAAAAAAATAAGCTCGTAGTCGGTACAGAGGCAAGAATCCTCTATCAGGATGCTGACGGCCGGCTGAAGATCGCACTGGAATTCAACAGAATGGTCAGGGAGAAAAAAGTTGGACCGATTATGCTTGGTAGGGACCATCATGAGGTATCCGGCACGGATTCACCCTTCAGAGAGACAGCAAACATCAAGGACGGTTCCAATATCATGGCCGATATGGCCGTGCAGTGCTTCGCCGGAAACGCTGCCCGAGGAATGAGCATGATTGCTCTTCACAACGGCGGAGGAGTAGGCATAGGCAAATCCATCAACGGAGGCTTCGGAATGGTTCTGGACGGCAGTGAGCGCGTAGATACCATACTGAAGATGGCCATGCCATGGGATGTCATGGGTGGAGTCGCAAGAAGGTCCTGGGCAAGAAATGAACATGCCATGGAAACCAGTGTGAAGTTCAATGAAGAAGGCAGAGGTCAGATCACCATACCGAGAATACCCGAAGAAAGTATAATTGATGCGTTATTGGAGGATATCCCCTGATCCCTGGAGTATGCTCTCACCAGGTTAATATGAAATAGTAAGTTATATCGAGATAATAAGAGATAATTGGTTTAAATTAAGGGAGGAGAAATAAAATGGACAGAATTGTAGAATGTGTACCGAATTTCAGTGAAGGAAGAGATAAGGAAGTCATTGAACGTATCGTTGAGTGTTTCAGAGGAAAGGACGGGGTGAAGCTTCTTGACTACTCCAGCGACAGAGACCACAACAGAACCGTTGTGACTCTTGTGGGAGAACCTCATGCGGTAAAAGATGCCGTAATCGCTTCAGTGAAAGTGGCAAAGGAAAGCATCGATCTTCGAAAACATACAGGGGAACATCCAAGAATGGGCGCCTGTGATGTCATACCGTTCATTCCCATCAAGAACTTTACCATAGAAGAAGCCGTAGCCCTTTCAAAGGAAGTGGCGGAGGAAATCGGAAACCTTGATATCCCTGTGTTCCTTTATGAGAGAAGCGCAAGTGCCGCACACAGAGAGAACCTGGCTGCCATAAGAAAAGGTCAGTTTGAGGGCATGAAGGAAAAGATGACCGAAGAGAAATGGATGAGCGATTTCGGACCCAAGGGTCCGCATGAATCCTTCGGGGTAGTGGCGGTTGGTGCGAGAATGCCTCTTGTGGCATTCAATGTGAACCTCAATACTTCAGATGTCTCCATTGCAGATGCCATCGCAAAGAAAGTGAGACATATCGGAGGCGGCCTGAGATACGTGAAGGGCATGGGCGTATTCCTCAAGGACAGAAATATCGCTCAGGTTTCCATGAACCTGACAGACTATACCAAGACGTCCATCTACCGTGCTCTTGAGACGGTAAGATTTGAAGCGAAGCGTTACGGTGTAA
>DAMDIS010000066.1:0-758 GCA_032100885.1 Proteiniclasticum sp. | reverse complement strand
GTTGTGGGAACGGAAGTTATCGGTCTTGTTCCTCAGCAGGCGCTCATTGACTCAGCCGAGTACTACATGGGTATCGAGAACTTCACTTCCGATCAGATTCTGGAGAACAAGCTGGCCGAATAAAGGAGAATGATATGAAAGACTTACTCATAAAGAACCTGGCAAGCCTTGCTACAAGCACGGGCATCAAGCCTCGGGGCGGAAAAGAGATGGGAGTGATCCTGGAAATCGAAAAACCCTGGGTGCTGATCAGAGAAGGAAAGATCTTCATGATCGGAGAAGGGGAGCTTCCTGATGAGGCGAAGGATGCCGATATTCTTGATGGTACTGGGCAGACTCTTCTTCCAGGCTTTGTCGACCCTCATACCCACCTGGTTTTCGGCGGCACAAGAGAAGAGGAGTTCAGCATGAGGCTGAGAGGCGAAAGCTACATGGCCATCATGGAGAAGGGCGGCGGAATCAAGTACACCGTCAGGAAGACCCATGAGGCAAGTTTTGAAGAACTTCTTGAAAATGGAGAGAAGACGCTGAAATCCATGGCGGGTATGGGCATCACCACCGTTGAGGCAAAGAGCGGATACGGTCTTGATCAGGAAACGGAGATCAAGCAGCTTCGCGTGGCGAAGAAACTGAATGATGTAGGCCTTCTGGAAGTGGTTTCGACGTTCATGGGCGCCCACGACATTCCTCTGGAGTATAAAGGACGAGACAGAGCATTTCTTGACCATATGGTGGAGGAAGTTCTCCCGGTGGTCATG
>DAMDIS010000065.1:10891-13189 GCA_032100885.1 Proteiniclasticum sp. | reverse complement strand
TCAGCATATTTTGTGATGTTGAAGAACCACTGGGTCAGGTCTTTCTTGATGACAGGCGTTCCGCATCGTTCGCATGCACCATCGAGAACCTGCTCATTGGCTAGAACGGTATTGCAGCTTGGACACCAGTTTACAGGTGCCTTTTTTCTGTAGGCAAGATCGTTCTTGTACAGCTGAACAAACAGCCACTGTGTCCATTTGTAGTAGTCAGGTGCGCAGGTGACCACTTCGTGATCCCAGTTGAACATGGCACCCATGGCTTTCAGCTGAACTTCCATGGTTTCGATATTCTTTAATGTGGAATCCATGGGGTGGATCCCTGTCTTGATCGCATAGTTTTCTGCAGGAAGTCCGAAGGCGTCAAAGCCCATGGGCTGAAAAACATTGTACCCCTGCATCTTCTTCATTCTTGCCCAGGAGTCGGTCGGCCCGTAATTGAACCAGTGACCGGCATGGAGCTTGCTGCCTGAAGGATAGGAGAACATCTCCAGTACATAGAGCTTTTCCTTGTCCTTATCTTCTCTGAATTTGAAGACACCAGAGTCTTCCCATATCTTCTGCCATTTTTCGTCGGTGTGTTTTCCGTAAATTGCCATAACCATCCTCCTTAAAATAAAAAATCTTCGTCTCTATACTAAGAGACGAAGAATATCCGTGGTACCACTCTAATTAAGCTTTCGCTTCACTTTGGCTGAATATAACGGTTCAAACCGTGGCGATTAAGCCAGTGCTCCCAGACGAGTTCAAAGATTTTCCATATCCCTTTGCACCAGACAGGGACTCTCTATAATGGTTGGCCTTCTACTATTTCTGTTCCTCGCACATATAACGAAATTATAAGCCATCGATAGATGAAAAGTCAACCAGGATGTTTTAGAGGCCTTCAGGACCCACAGGCTTTATTCCTCGGGAGGCAAGGATTTCATAGATGCTGAGGGCTGATGTGTCTTCCATGGTATAGCCGAGGAGCTCCACCACTTCCTTAAGCTCCTCCTCGCTGTGGCTTTCCACTTCAAGGTAGGGGAAAGGGACGAAGGAAGGATCGTTCACATCAATCTCCACCAATGTGTCTTTATACCGATAGCTTTCTCTGGATTTTTTAATGTTTTCGATGAGCACAAGTCCAAGTGCGCCGAATATGCCAAGACCAGTTTCCTTATCCTCTATAACGGTCTCGTATTCTTCCATTTTTTTGTAGACTTCTCTGGAAATCAGTCTTTTTGTGGTCATGAATACTGTCTCTTTTCCGGTCGAAATATCTTTCACGCTTCGGATTCTTGCATACCCCCTAACGCTTAGAAGGCGTCTGTCGGGGAAGTCATGGATGTAGTTTTCCTGCATCTCGTTCTTCACAAGCACCGCTCCATTTTGAAGCATAATTTCTCTGACTTTTGGGATATCGATGTCCAGTATCTTAACTTCCAGTTCCATATTCTTTCTCCTTTTTGAGGCCCGTGGCCGATAATTTATGAAATCATTACATATTTGATGCCGCAACAGTTTCTGCAATTGTAATTAGTCGAAAACGGACATTGAGAAACTGAAAAAAACAGGCAAAATGATTACCTTTTCCATAACAGATTTCCTTTATTGAAACAGTTTCATAAGGTGATGTCATAAACTTATGTAAACAGCCTTGACTGTTTACATAAGCAAGTCTAAAATGCAGTTGTAGCAGGAAAAAGAAATCCTGATACAGTAATTATACATTTATTCCTTTAAGAGGTACAGCAAGTACCGGTTGTAAAAGAATCTCCCACGGGACCTTAAAAGAAAATGTCATTAAGTGAGGTGTAGAATATGAATGCATATGATGCTACAAAGAGGATTTATGCGATCAGCGATGAGCTGACTATATTATCCAAAGAACTTGGTGCTGCAGTTAAGGAAACCAACAGGAATCTGATTGAAAAACAGATCAATATTCTGGAGAATGAGTTTTTTAATATAAAGCACAAACTGGAAAAGATTAATCTTTCCGCGGGAAGTTTATAGGACTTCCATACTAAAGATGAAGCAGACAGTCTGCGGGTTAACCAAAGATGAACCACGTTACAGTGGGATAAACAGAAGACAAAACCAGGTACGAACGTTTTAAGGTGCTATGGCGGGAAAGAGGGAGTCCATTATGGGCTCTTTTTCTTTGCCTTAAAAATAGACTCCATACACGGTACAGGTTGCGCAATTGCCAGACATCCAGATTCCATATAGGATATAATCTGTATGATTAAGTCATCTGCATGGTATCAAAATCAGATTTTATTTATAGGCTTCTTTATAATAGACAGAATACTGTTT
>DAMDIS010000065.1:6833-10688 GCA_032100885.1 Proteiniclasticum sp. | reverse complement strand
TATCCTCTTGGATCGAATGCTTCCGGCTTTTCAGCGAAGGCTTTTCTGATTGCAGCGGTCATAGCCAGTCTGATGTCTGTATCCATGTTGATCTTGCAGACAGCCATGGCTGAAGCTTTTCTCAGCATTTCAACTGGAATACCCTGTGCACCCTTTATCGCTCCGCCGAACTCATTGTTCATGGCAATATGTTCCTGACTTACTGCAGAAGCACCATGAAGAACGATCGGGAATCCTGGAAGTTTCTTCTGGATCTCTTCAAGGATATGGAACTTAAGGTCTGGTGTACCGGCAAACTTGAAAGCGCCATGGGATGTTCCGATAGCGATGGCAAGGGAGTCAACTCCTGTTCTTTCCACGAAATCAACAGCCTGATCTGGATCTGTGTAGACATGTTCTTCAGCATGAACGTCATCCTCAACACCTGCAAGGATTCCAAGTTCAGCTTCAACAACCACTCCGTGAGCGTGAGCGTACTCAACGACTTCCTTTGTGATCTTCACGTTTTCTTCGAAATCAAGATGTGAACCGTCGATCATTACTGATGTGAATCCTGCGTCGATGGCTTCCTTTACTGTAGCAAGGTCTGGACCGTGATCCAGATGAAGTGCGATGTCTATTCCTGTTTCTTCAACAGCCGCATCTACCATAGCCTTAAGATATCTTGGACCTGCATACTTCATTGCTCCCTTTGATACCTGAAGGATTACTGCGGAGTTCTTCACTTTGCATGCATTGACGATCCCCTGGATAATTTCCATATTATTGATGTTGAATGCGCCTATAGCATACTTGCCTTCGTAGGCCTTCTTGAACATTTCTGTTGTTGTGACTAATGCCATTAATACAACCACCTTTCAATTTATCTTATGATACTTCTGTTATGCGGCTTTAATGTATGGGTTTTTGCAGGTTCCACATAAACTCTCCCCTTATTATATAGCATTTCTTCTTATGAAACCATATCATAGAAGACTTTAAATTACCGTGAACACTGCGAAAAGCCTTGAAAAGGTATTCATATGACTCCTTGCTCATGATGCAACAATGGAGTGCTATTTCCCCATAATCTGGGTATAATGTAGATAAGAACAAATTATAAATAGATGTGAGACAGAATATACACAATATGGGGGGACAGGAGAGATGAACGATAGTTTTGATGCTACAGTTATGGATGGTGTGTCTTATGAAATGGTGAAATCGATAAAAAAAGGGAATCTTTTCCCGATACTTGCCAGAGAACGGGGGGAGTATTTTGAACTCAACGGTGAGCTTGTGGGGAAAAACAATCTCATTCCAGTCTACACCGATGATTATGTAGGCCATAAGGCATACGAGAGAACACTTTCCTTTATTCTTGTCACGGCATTTTATCGCCTGTACAAGAATCTGGATCTCATCATCGACCATTCGATCAGCCGTGGACTGTACTGCTGGATCAGAGATAGAGTGCTGAGTGAAGAGGAGCTCCAGAAGCTTGAAACAGAGATGATAAGAATCATCAAGGGAAACTATCCCATTACGAAAGAATGCATGCTGCTAGAAGATGCTCTGGCCATGTACAAAGAGTCAGAGGATATGGATAAGTATCTTCTTTTAAAGAATATGGAATACCGGGAAATCAAGATGTACAGACTGCTGGATCAGTATGCCTATTTTTACGGGAAAATGGCGGTTTCAACTGGAAACATCAACCTGTTCTCCCTGAATCTCTACAAAAACGGATTTGTCATCAGCTATCCGACAGTGAAAGAACCTGAGGTGCTGAGACCTTTTGAGCCTCAGGATAAGCTGTTTGAAATCTTTGAAGAGACTGCCAGATGGGATGAACTCATCGGTGTCAACTATGTGGGCTATCTCAACGAAAAGATCAGAAATCATGAAAGCAGGACGCTCATCAACATTACTGAAGCTCTCCACGAGAAGAAGATCGCATACATTGCGGACGACATCAAAGAAAGAGGGAATGTGAAGATTGTGCTTATCGCTGGGCCAAGCTCTTCAGGCAAGACCTCATTTGCCAATCGGCTGGCCATTCAGCTGAGGGTAAACGGACTGATACCTTTCCCCATCAGTATGGACGATTATTTTGTGCCAAGGAGGATGACACCGAAAAAGGCGGACGGCTCATTCGACTTCGAGAGCATTGAAGCGATCGAGCTTGACCTGTTTGAACGGGACATCATGAACATTCTTAATGGTGAGGAGGTCATTCTGCCCAAGTTTGATTTCAAAACCGGAACTCGAGGAGTTTCCCTGAATAAAGTGAAGCTTCCGGAGAACGGTATCATCATCATCGAAGGGATCCATGGACTTAACCCGAGGCTTCTTGGAAGAATAGAAGACAGCTTCAAGTTCAAGATCTACATCAGCGCACTGACTGTGCTGAACCTTGACAAGCATAACCGGATCGCCACAACGGATGTGAGGAAACTGAGACGTATGGCCAGGGACCATATCTCAAGAGGGTATAGCCCTGAAGACACGCTACTCATGTTCCCGTCAGTATCAAGCGGAGAGAAGGTGAATATCTTCCCTTACCAGGAGGAGGCGGATGCCATGTTCAACTCTACGCTGTTCTATGAGCTGTCGGTGCTTAAAAAGCATACGCTGCCTGAGCTGATGAAGATCAGCAAGGACAGTCCCACCTATGAGGAAGCAAAAAGACTCATTACTATCCTCAGACTCTTTGAAGATACTCCGGACGAGCTGGTTCCCACCAATTCTCTTCTTAGAGAGTTCATCGGGGGCAGTCAGTTCTACGATTACTGATATAGAAACAGACTAAAAGACAACAAAAGAAGAATATTAAGGCAGGTGAATGTTTCCTGAAAAAGGAGACGACTAGATGAAAAAGAAATACGGTGTTTTTGATATTATAGGACCCATCATGATCGGTCCGTCAAGCTCCCACACAGCAGGAGCTGCAAAGCTTGCACGAATTGCAAGAGGCATAGCGGGCGAGGAACCTGTGGAGGTCAATTTCTATCTCCATGGTTCATTTTCCAAAACCTACAAAGGACATGGAACAGACCGTGCACTTGTTGCCGGAATACTCGGCATGGATCCGGCTGACGACAATCTCAAGGAATCGCTTAAGCTTGCAAGAGCCAAAGGGATGAAGGTGTCATTTACGGAAAAGGATCTTGGCGATGTGCATCCCAATACGGTCATGGTCGAAATGATTCTTAAGGACGGCAAAGAAGTGAGCGTTACAGGATCATCCATCGGTGGAGGAGCTGTGGAGATTTCCAACATCGACGGCGAAGAAATCCAGTTTTCCGGAAACTATCCGACGCTTCTCATCTCCCAGAGAGATGTTCCTGGCGTTGTGGCAAATGTTTCCAAGCTCCTTTACGATTTTGGCGTGAATATCGCCTACATGTCGCTTTTTCGTTCCCAGAAAGGGAGAGATGCCATGATGATCTTTGAGCTGGACCAGAATATCGATGCGGCAATCCTTCAGCGTCTTGCTGAGGTGGACTGTGTGGAGCATGTGAAGTTCGTACCTCTGACCAGCAATGTCATCAATTACCCGGTGATATAGGTCTGTCTGAAGGGAAATAGGAGGAAGAAAAGAGCAATGAATATCAAAAACGGAAAAGAACTGCTGAAAAGATGCAAAGAAGAAAATCTCACCATCGGTGAGTTTACCCTTAGACAGGAGGCGGAAGAGAGCGGCCAAAGCCCCGAGGAAGTCTACAACAGAATGGTGGAAAACCTGCGGGTCATGGAGTTCTCCACAAGCAAGGGCGTAAACGAGAAGGTCATCTCGGTATCGGGACTTATCGGTGGAGATGCCTATCGCCTGGGGAAATACCTTGCAGGAGGAAAGAGCGTGTCCGGCAGAGT
>DAMDIS010000065.1:0-6810 GCA_032100885.1 Proteiniclasticum sp. | reverse complement strand
CTATGCGCTGTCCTGCTCGGAGGTCAATGCCTCCATGGGCAAAATCGTTGCCTGCCCCACAGCAGGTGCCTGCGGAATTCTGCCTGCTGTCATGATGACCATGAAGGAGGAGCATGAGATCGAAGAGAAGGATCTCATCATGGGTCTCTTTGCTTCAGCCGGTGTCGGCGCGATTATCGCCCAGAATGCGACCATATCGGGCGCAGAAGGCGGATGTCAGGCTGAATGCGGATCAGCTTCCGCCATGGCGGCAGCTGCAGTTGTGGAAATGATGGGCGGCACGCCTGAGATGTGCCTGAATGCCGGTGCCATTGTATTCAAAAATACGCTTGGCCTCGTATGTGACCCCATAGCCGGACTCGTTGAAGTGCCCTGCGCAAAAAGAAATGCATCGGGCGCTGTGAGTGCCATAACGGCTGCGGATATGGTCCTTGCCGGTGTGACTTCAAGAATTCCCTTTGACGACACGGTTGCGGCCATGTACTCCATAGGAAAGCTGATGCCTGAAGCGCTGAGAGAGACAGGAATAGGCGGACTTGCCGGTACCAAGACCGGAAAGAAACTCAAGAAAGAGATTTTCGGCAGCAAAAACGGGAAGTCAAAGAATAAGATGAATGACGACACCTTTGACGAGGTGGCTTCAGAGGACCAGGACCAGGACGATCGCGCTTAGCCCGGGAAATCTTTAATAGGGTTACTGGTGATAGAGATGATATCCTATCGATAAAATAGGACAGAAACAGAAAAGCCTGCGGATCATTTTCCGCAGGCTTTAGTGCTATATGAATCTAGATAAAGAGTGTGGCATTGGAATCGTCGGATTCTGCAAGCATGTAGCCAACACCGCCGAATTTCACGCCATCAAGAAGTTCCTCTTCCTTGATGCCCAGAAGATCCATGCTCATCTGGCAGGCGACAATCTCGACTCCGCTGTCCATTGCCGCTTTGATCAGCTCTTCAAGGGACTGGACGTTCTTTTTCTTCATGATGCCGCGGATCATCTTTGCACCCATTCCGCCCATGTTCATCTTGGAGAGTGCAAGCTTTTCCGAGCCTTTAGGCATCATGGAACCGAACATGTTTTCAATGAAGTTTTTCTTCACTTTTCCATGATTGCTCTTTCTCAGAATGTTGATTCCCCAGAAGGTGAAGAACAGGGTCACTTTCTTGTCCATGGATGCGGCACCGTTGGCGATGATGAATGAAGCGATGGCTTTATCAAGATCTCCGGAGAATACCACCATGGTCATATTTTCTTTTCTCATACCTGTATTTGCACATCCGATGGCTGAGGTATCTTCCATAATAGAAAGTCCTTTCCGCACTGATGCCTTGATGAGTCCTTTATCCTTTCTGACATCAAGAAGCTCGTTTCCGGTTCTTCTCGCCCAGGCTTTGATGTCTTCAAAGAATCCCATATCTGAAGCGGTGATGTTGACCACATCACCTGAGACAGCTTTGTCCATGGTGCTTTTCACTCTCATGAGCGGACCAGGGCAGCACAGTCCGGTGGCGTCAAGTTCAATGGTGCTACCTGTCTGAATGACTTCTTTTGTCTCCACTGCTATATCACTCCCTTTAGTTTCTGCTGGTCTGTTCATGGCGTTATAGAGCTTGAATCCGCCGGTCAGGTTTCTTGTTGTGAAGCCATGCTGGTTAAGGATTCTTGAAGCGATGTAACCTCTGAGACCTACCTGACAGTAGATATAGATGACCTTCTGCTTGTCAAGTTCGGCCATCCTTTTTCTCAGATCGTTAAGGGGAATATGGATCCTTCCGTCAATGTCGCCGTTCATGACTTCTACTTCATCACGCACATCCAGGAGTGTCATGGCCTTAGGGTCGAAATCCTTCTGGAACTGGTCAAGGGTGATGTTGTCCACAAGACCGTCCATGGTATTTTCCGCTACGAATCCTGCCATGTTCACCGGTGATTTTCCGCTGGAAAATGGTGGAGCGTAGGCCAGTTCAAGCTCAGTAAGGTCATCTATTGTGCCGTGATATTTGATTACAGTTGCAATGACATCGACAAACTTGTCCACTCCATCATACCCTAGCGCCTGGGCTCCGAGGACTTTTCTGTCCTGATCGAAGACGAGCTTGATGGTCATCTGGGTGGCTCCGGGATAATATCCGGCGTGGTTGTTGGGATGAATGAATATGGATCTTGCATCCAATCCGTTTCTTTTTGCGACTCTCTCGTTCATTCCTGTGGAGGAAGCGGTCATATCGAATACTTTGAGTATGGATGTGCCGATGGCTCCCTTATAGATGGAATCTTTGCCGGAGATGTTGTCGGCTATGATTCTTCCCTGTCTGTTGGCCGGTCCAGCAAGAGGAATGGCTGTTTTCCCCCCTGTAATATAGTCCGTAATCTCTACTGCATCTCCGCCTGCATAAATGAAGGGGAAATTGGTTCTCAGATGCTCATCGGTAATGATATGGCCACGCTGACCAAGAGCGATGCCGGAATCCTTGAGGAAAGCGGTATCGGGGGAAACACCGATGGCTGATACAACGAAGTCTCCTTTGACGATCTTGCCTGAATTAAGGATTACTTCAATCTTGTCTCCGACTTCTCTGAACTCACAAACGCCATCCTGGAGATAAAGGGATATTCCTCTGTCTGAGAGCTCCTGCTCCACAATCATGGACATCTCGGTGTCAAATGGTGCAAGGATGTGAGGTGCCGCTTCTATAAGGGATACGGTGAGGCCTCTTTCAAGAAGATTTTCTGCAGTTTCAACCCCGATGAAACCTCCACCGATGACGATGGCGTCTCCCTTAAGATTTCTGTCTGTTACTGACTTGATTCTGTCCATATCCTTGATATCTCGAAGGGACATGACCTTTGGAGAATCTATGCCTTTGATTGCCGGCTTAAGGGGTTTTGCGCCAGGGGAGAGCACAAGGAAGTCGAAACTTTCCTCATAGGTGCCTCTGTCCTTTGAAAGAACTGTTACGGTCTTCTTTATGGGATTGATTCCGGTCACCTCGGAAAACACTCTGACATCCAGATTGAAACGGTCGTTCATTGCTTTTGGTGTCTGAAGGATCAGTGCGTCTCTTTCTCTGATCACTTCTCCGATATGATAGGGAAGTCCGCAGTTTGCAAAGGAAATGAACTCTCCTTTTTCAAACACGACGATTTCCATGTTTTCGTCCATTCTTCTCAGTCTTGCCGCAGCAGATGCTCCTGTAGCAACTCCGCCAATGATGATGGTTTTTGACATATTATAATTCCTCCTGTGGATATAAACTTCTGATGATATTCAAGACACGCTCGTTCTTGAGCGTATAGGTGATTTCCAGGCCGCTTCTTTCCCCTTCGATGATTCCTGCACCTTTCAGTTTCTGTATATGCTGAGAGATGGTGGACTGGGGGAGATTCAGGCAGTCCTGAATGTGGGTTACATTGCAGCCTCCGGTTTTGAGTATGCCTTTTAATATACATAGCCTTGCAGGATGTCCCATTGCTTTGAGAATCTCCGCATACTCGTTAAATTCATTGATATTATTGTCCATAATCGCCTCCAATGAATGGTTTTTCAATACATCTGTATATTACGTTATTGCGATTTACTTGTCAAGAATTTATCAATAGTTATTTTCTATCAATCTGTGGATATTTGAAGAAATTAGTGATAAACACGCAAAAAACCTGTGCTCTCGTGCACAGGTTTTTTATAAACTGATGATATTATCTTTTCTGAAGCTTGATCGTGCTGACCATAAGGTATGCCATGGCGATCATGATGATGATCACGAGGAAGCGAAGATCGAGACTGTTACGAAGCAGAAGCATAAAAAGTGTGACTACGCATCCGGCAATGGTTATGGGTACGCCCATGAAGACGCCATTAAAGCTGCTGGAATTGTATCTTGCCAGTCTGTATGAGCCGGCTACGGGGAAAATAATAATCGGTATAAGTCCTAAAAAACTGTAATCTGCAAGACTGAACATAAAATATGCCTGCAGTGAAGGTGCAACGCCAAAGGAAACAAGGTCGGATAGAGAATCCAGTTCTTTGCCCAGAGGACTTTCTGCATGGAGAAGTCTTGCGATACGACCGTCGTATCGGTCTACAAGGCCAGCCCCAAGAATAAACAGTCCTGAGTTCAGGTAGTCTCCCTGTACAGTTGCGATCAGTGACAGGATTCCAAGTGACAGGTTCAAAAATGTTAATATGTTCGGAATAAATCCTCTTTTCATATGTCGTCAAGGATAATCTTCATGATATATCCATCCCCTTTCTGTGTAAAACATGATTATTACCATTATAAACCAACTTAGTGTTTTGACAAATCATTATCTTGAAATTTACGATTCAATTGTCGTGTAAGGAAAAAGAAGGAAAATCTTCTCAAAAACTGCCTGAGTCTATGAATCATGCTAAAGGATTGTAAAGGGCCTGGATTAACGGGTATAATATAACAGATATAGTTTTAACGAATACTTCAGTGCATTGGCCAATTACCTGCAGAATTCTATGGGGTCACGTAGGGGTCATTCAGCATAAAGGATGCAATAATTCCGTAATGGGGTATAATTAGCTTAGCAGAGAGAGAGAGAGAGAGATTGTTTGGAGGATAGTTATGAAAAAGGTGAAGTTCATTTATAATCCCCATGCGGGAGACAACTACATCATCGACAAACTGGATGATGTCATTGAGATCCATCAGAGGCATGGGTATATCATCGTACCGGCCAGGCTTGACGATCATCTTGATATGGCCATTGCCCTCGAGGACATCAGGGAAGGGTACCACCATATCCTGATAGCAGGCGGCGACGGGACAGTGGATATCCTCATCAACTATATGATGAACAACGGTATAGATCTGCCCATCGGGATACTGCCCATGGGCACGGCAAACGACTATGCGAAATACATCGGTATTCCAAGAGATATTTCAAGAGCGCTTGATCAGATGTTTGAGACCAATCCAAGAAGAATGGATATCGGAAAAATCAACGACAAGTACTTTCTCAATGTTGCAAGTTACTGATGTCTCACAGAAAACACACAGCGAACTGAAAAATGCCATCGGAAAACTGGCCTATTACATCAAGGGTATCGAGCAGATTCCCACTTTCAGAAAAATACCCGTAAAAATCCGATCCAACGACGGTAATTATGAAGGGGACATGTACGCTCTTCTTGTTTTTAACGGAAGAACTGCGGGCAACCTCGACCTTGCATACAAATCAAAAGCGGATGACGGCCGCCTTGATGTGATCATCATCAAGGCAAACCTCAAGGAACTGGTCCCATTGCTGGGCAAGCTTCTTAGGGGGGATCATCTTGAGGATCCAGTAGGACTGATGTATTTTCAGACCAAAGAAATATTCATAGAAACAACCGATGAACTCATCGTAAGCGATATTGATGGGGAACGTGGACCTGACTTTCCACTTCACATTCAGTGTATACCTGAAGGCATTCAGGTGCTTGGTGTCGGCGCTAAGATATAGTGAAAAGCTTCCATTTATGGGAGCTTTGTTTTTACCGGATTTTTCGCTCGAATACAGATGTTTTCAATGGATATTGACAAAAGATTGTACTTGATGTAATATTTACAACAGAATTCCTAGTGGTTTACTAGGAAATAAAAGCGAGGTAGATAAATATGATTTTTGAGAATTCTATTGAAATGGTAGGAAATACACCTCTTTTAAAAGTGAATGGATTTGATGCACAGAATCGTGCAGAAGTTTATATCAAACTTGAAAAGATGAATCCCGCAGGAAGCGTTAAAGACAGAGCGGCTTTAGGGATGCTGGAAGATGCGGAAAGAGAAGGAAAGCTTAAAAAAGGTTCAGTCATCATTGAACCGACAAGCGGAAATACCGGTATTGCTCTGGCTATGCTTGGAAAAGCAAAAGGATACAGAGTGATCATCGTCATGCCTGAATCCATGAGCCAGGAAAGAAGAGCACTGATCAAGGCATATGGTGCAGAGCTGGTTCTGACCGACGCGGCGACAGGAATGAAGGGTGCCATCGCAAAGGCTGAAGAGATCAGAAGCGAGATCGGCGAAATGGGATTCATTCCCCAGCAGTTCGTCAATCCGTCCAATCCTTCAAAGCATTATCAGACCACCGCTATGGAAATCTTCAGTGATGTACCGGACATTGATGCATTCGTTGTAGGTGTCGGTACCGGCGGAACCATAACAGGGTTTGCCCAATACGCAAAAGACAACGGCAAATCTGTAAAGATCGTTGCTGTAGAACCTGTAACATCAGCGGTGCTCTCTGGAGAAAAGCCTGGACCACATAAGATTCAGGGAATCGGTGCCGGATTTATACCTGAGAACTACAAAGGCGAGTTTGTCGATGAAATTGTAAAAGTATCCACAGAAGACTCCTTTGCCTGCGCCAAGGAGTTTGGACAGACTCAAGGTGTGCTCATCGGAATATCTTCCGGAGCAAATCTGTTCGGTCCGCTGGAAGTTGCCAGAACTCTTGGAAAAGGCAAGAAAGTTGTAACTGTTGCCCCGGATGGAGGAGAAAAATATGTCTCCATGGGTCTGTTTGATTAAATTGTTGAGGTGAATGATGTTTAGAGGGCTTCATGAAGATGTGAAAAACGTATTAAAGAACGATAAAGCGGCAAAATCCTATCTGGAAGTTCTGCTTCTTTATCCGACAATCCATGCCCTCTTTGCGCACCGGATCGCTCATTTTATCTTTACGAAAAAAATGTACTTTCTTGCAAGGCTCATCAGCCAGGTTTCCAGGTGGAACACAGGAATTGAAATCCATCCAGGAGCAAAGATAGGGAGAAGACTGTTCATCGCCCATGG
>DAMDIS010000064.1:12610-13235 GCA_032100885.1 Proteiniclasticum sp. | reverse complement strand
TGCCTTCAATGGAGGAAAGATCGATCTGATCCCCCGATTCCACCATGGCCATGGTGAGATTTCTGGTCTCCTCTTCGTCCATTCCCTTGAAATAGATCGCCATGAGCAGTGCGGAGATCTGGTAGTCGGGAATCTTCCCTTCTGTATATCCATTCACCACATAATAAATTTCTTCCAGGGTCAGGCTTCTGCCTTTTTTCTTTTTGTCTATGATTTCCAGTATATGCATCTTCTAATTACATCTCCTCTATAACTCTAGAAATGAGGGTGATGAAGCTGTCTCTCACTCTTGCAGAGACTTCGATGACCTCTTCATGGTTCAGCGGCTGATCCAGGATTCCAGAGGCCATATTTGTGATGCAGCTGACGCCCAGAACCTTCATTCCGGAATAGTTCGCCACAATGGCTTCAGGTACGGTGGACATGCCTATGGCATCTGCTCCAAGTGTCCTGTAGGCTCTGATTTCTGCTGGGGTTTCGTAGCTTGGACCGGTGTAGATGGCATATACGCCTTCCTTCAGCGCGATGTTCTCCTCGCTGGCGATCTTCTTTGCAAGCGCCATGAGCTCTCTGCTGTATACCCTTGACATATCCGGGAACCTCGGACCGAATTCTGACAGGTTCT
>DAMDIS010000064.1:9806-12600 GCA_032100885.1 Proteiniclasticum sp. | reverse complement strand
TGAGGGGATTGTTTCCGGTGAAGTTCAGATGGTCTTCAATCAGCATGAGATCTCCTGGTGAAAGATTCTTGTTTACGCCTCCGCAGGCATTGGTGACGATGAGATTTTTCACCCCAAGTCTGCTCATGACATAGACGGGCAGGGTCACTTCCTTCATGGAATACCCTTCGTAGTAGTGGAATCTCCCCTGCATCATGGCCACTTTCTTGCCCTTGTAGGTACCAAAGACAAACTGTCCCGCATGCCCTTCTACGGTGGAGACAAGAAATCCGTCAATATCCTCGTACTTGACCACAATCTTCTCTTCGACCTCATCTGCCATTGCCCCAAGACCCGATCCCAGAATGACAAGGACCTCCGGTACATAGGGTACACGTTCTCCGATGAACGCACATATCTGATCAATTCTCTTCATATCCATATTCATAACCTCCAGCTGCTCTTTTCCCTTAACTTTACGACTGATTTCTGTATTACTGTATTTCCTTCAGGAAACTCTCTCCGTAGAGATCGTTCTCGATTTCAAGATAGTCAAGGACCGTCTTTCCGATATCCGAGAATGTCTTACGCACGCCAAGATCCGCACCGGCTCTTATGCTCTTTCCGAAGACAAGGACAGGAATGTATTCCCTTGAATGGTCGGTGGATGCCGTTGTGGGATCGCATCCGTGATCTGCAGTGATGATGAGAATATCCTCATCCTTCATGCGCTCAAGAATCTCGGGAAGCTTTCCGTCGAATTCTCTGATGGCGTTGTAGTAGCCTGTGTAGTCATTTCTGTGACCGAACTGCATGTCGAAATCCACAAGGTTTGACCAGATGAGGCCCGGCATGTCCTTCTCCATGAAGTTTATGGTCTCACGTACCCCTTCAAGATTGTTCTTTGTGTGGACGGAATGGGTGACTCCGATCTTGTTGAACACGTCCTCGATCTTTCCGACACACATCACATTTTTGCCCGCTTCCTTCACATACTCCAGTATGGTCTTGTTGAACGGATCAAGGGAATAGTCCTTTCTGTTCGATGTTCTTGTGAATGCTCCCTCTTCTCCTGTAAAAGGTCTGGCGATGACTCTTCCAACCTGCCAGTCGTCCACAAGCATCTCTCTTGCGATTTCGCAGTATCTGTACAGCTCATCCAGCGGAATGACGCTTTCATGGGCGGCAATCTGGAATACGGAATCCGCAGAGGTGTATACGATGGGATAACCTGTTCTCACATGCTCCTCGCCAAGCCTCTGTATGATCTCCGTTCCGGAAGCGACTTCGTTTCCGATGGTCTTTCTTCCGATCTTCTCTTCAAATGCATCCATGATTTCCTTTGAAAAACCGTTCGGATAGGTGTTGAGGGGTTTTTCCAGAATGACGCCGGACATTTCCCAGTGACCGGTAACTGTATCCTTTCCCACAGAAAGTTCTGCCGATTTTCCGTATGCCGCAAGGGGCTTTTCCATCTTTTCCACCCCTTCAAGCGGTGCGATGTTTCCAAGACCTGCTGCTTCAAGATTGGGAATATCCATTCCGCCAACAGCCTTGGCTATGTTCCCCAGTGTGTTTGATCCCACGTCACCATAAAGGTGCGCATCGGGCATTTCTCCGATTCCTACGGAATCCAGTACGATGAGTATCGCTCTTTTCATTTTACCTTCTCCTCCTGTTATGCCCTTGGATGGGCGTCATCATATACCTGTTTGAATTTTTTGTTCTTCACCAGTTTAAGATAAACTGCTGTCGCTTTGATGTCATTGTGTCCCAGAAGAAGGGACAGTGTTGTGAGGTCGGCTCCCCCTGCAAGCATATGCACCGCATAGGAATGCCTGAGACTGTTGATGTTGATGCTTCTGTCCAGGCCGCACGCCTGTGCATATTCCTTGAGTATTTTCCACAGACCCTGCCTCGTCATCTTCTCTCCTCTTTGGGAGGGAAAGAGCACCGATGAACCGATCACGGTATCCTTTCTCGATGAAAGGTACTCTCTTAAACTCGACACCGCAAAGGAGCCGATGGGAATGAGCCTTTCCTTGTTCTTCTTCCCTTTTATGGAAATGAAGCCTCTGGAGAGATCAACGTCCCTGTAGGTCAGATCGAGAAGCTCAGTCGCTTTCAGTCCTGTTGCATAGAGAAGCTCAAGGATGGCTCTGTCTCTCTTTCCCTTGCGGGTTTTTGTATCGGGTGTGTCGATGAGCATCTCCACTTCCTCGATGGAAAGCGGTTCCGGCAGGTTTCTTTTGATTTCGGGAAGCTCGAAATAGAGAATCGGCGCTTCACGCACCTTGTTTTTCTTCCTCAGATATTTGTAGAAATTCCGGATCGAAACCAGATGCCTTGAGATGGTGGCTCTAGACATGTTGAAATCCAGAAGATATCCGATAAAGTTCGAAACTTCGATTTCATTGAAATCCTCATAATCCAGTCCCTCGTCCTCTAGAAAGGAAATGAGATGGGTGATATCTCGTCTGTAGGCATCGATGGTGTTCGGCGACTTGTCCAGTCTCTTCAGTTCCTCGAGATAATCCTTCAGAAAATCATCCATTACAGCAGTTTCGCCAGTGTATAAGCGGCCACACTCTTGAGGTCTTTGATGGTCCCTGATCTTAAGCCATCCATGAACTCCTCATCGGTCATTCTCACGATATCGATGAACTCGTCGTCGTCTCCGCCTTTCTGCCCTTCATACAGTCCTTCAGCGACAAAAAGATGAATGATCTCGTCGCTGTATCCGGGAGATGTGGCGTAGGCACCAAGACTCGTGAGATTCTGGCACTTGTACCCGGTTTCCTCCTCAACCTCCTTG
>DAMDIS010000064.1:1981-9796 GCA_032100885.1 Proteiniclasticum sp. | reverse complement strand
TGAATGCATTTTCTTCAGGAGTTAAATTCTTTTCCAGTTTTCCTGCCGGCAGTTCCAGATATGCTTCCTCCATGGGTTTTCTGAACTGTCTGACGAGGAGGATTTTCCCATCCTCATCCTTGGCAAATATACAGACACCTCCAGGATGTCTAACAATTTCGCGAAAAGCCATATTGCCGTCGGCAAGGCTGACTTCATGAGTCTCCAGATTGATGATCTTGCCGTCGTAAAGATTCTTCTTCGTAACGGTGTCTTCCATGAACTCCATAAGCTGTCTCCTTTACAAAAAAATGATAGAAAAAGACCCTGGGAGTTATCCGGGGTCTCAAAACGGTAGTCGTTTATTCGATTTACCTTTCCATTTTACTACAAAAAAGCCGCAGTGATAAGCGTAAAACAGCTCATAGAAGAAATATTATGTAAAGTTAAAACATTGTTCACACAACGTTTTATAAAAGGCCGGTCATCTTTTAATCCTCGGATGTCTGTCTCAGCCTGAACTTGTCGCTGATCAGGGCGATAAACTCGGAATTTGTAGGCTTGCCCTTCTCGAAGTTGACATTGAATCCGCTGATGCTGTTCAGGTTTTCCAGCTGACCCCTGTTCCAGGAGACTTCGATGGAATGCCTGATGGCTCTTTCGACTCTGGAGGAGGTGGTATTGAACTTGCCTGCGATATTGGGATAGAGTTCCTTGGTCACAGCGGACAAAAGCTCTACATTGTCGATGACTTCAATGATGGCTTCTCTTAGATAGCTGTATCCTTTGATGTGAGGAAGAATGCCGGCTTCCTGAAGGATTGCCGATAATTCAGTAGCCAGATCTCTTTTGGCACTGCCTTCCTGGCTCTGGCTGAAATGAATCATGGTATCCTCGCCTTCCGAAGTTTCATGCTTTTCTTCGAAGTAGCTCTTGATTCTGTTCTTCAGATGCTTGAGGTCGATCCCCTTGACCATGTAATAGTCTGCGCCCAGTGTGATGGCGGTATTGGTCACCTTGTCGTGGGAAATAGCGGAATAGACGATGATGATCGGCTTATCCGGGAGATTCTTTAAGGCTTCCAGAACACCAAGACCGTCCAGCTCCGGCATGATGATATCAAGCAGGAGAACATCAGGATTCTCGTTTCTCACCATTTCCAGTGTTTCCACACCATTCTTTGTTACACCGATCACTTTAAAGTCTGAATCACTTCCAAGATATTCCTTGACCAGGTTTCCGATATCCGCATTGTCGTCTGCTATAACGATTCTGATTTGCTTATTCATACTTCACCTCTCTGTTTTCATTATGTCGTTTCTTACTGTCATATTAGTATGTTACCATATTTATTTCTGTTTCTCAGTATACTTTTCCTTGATTTTACGGGTCTTTGCGATGATATCCTCCGCACTTCTCACCTGCGGGTCGGAAATTGCGCTTCCACCGATCATTTTCGCCAGCTCGTCTGTCTTTCCGGAAAGATCGGCATTACTTACCTTTGTATAGGTCCTCTTGTCTTCCTCATGCTTTGAGACCACCAGATGATTATCGGAAAACGCGGCGATCTGAGGCAGATGTGTGACGCAGAACACCTGGAAGGAATGCGACAGAGAGTACATTTTTTCCCCTACAGCTTCTGCTATCCTTCCGCTGATCCCCGTATCGATCTCGTCGAATATCACGGAAGGGGTTCTGTCCTTGTCGATGAATGCCACCTTCATGGAAAGCATGATTCTGGAAAGCTCACCTCCGGAAACAATTTTCTCAAGCGGTTTCATGGGTTCACCGGTATTGGTGGAGATCAGAAAATGCACCTCATCCGTCCCCTTTGGGCCGATGACGTCTGTTCCGGTGATCTGCACCATAAACTGCGCTTTTTCAAGGCCCACAAACTTCAGCTCCTCATTGATCTTTCTGCTGAGGTTTTTCCCGCCCTGAGCCCTCATCTTGTGAAGGTCATGTCCCAGGGTAATCAGACGGGCATTGGCTTTCCCGATATCGCCTTTTGCCTTCAGGATGTGTTCCTCGGCATTGATGAGATCGTCATACTCTTTTCTGATCTTGTCGTAGTACGCCAGGACATCCTCGACCTCCTGACCGTATTTTTTCTTGTATGTGCTGTAGGTATACAGTCTTTCGTTGATCTCATTGAGTTCATCCTGATCGTAGTACACCTCATCTTTATAATCGGTGATCTCTCTGAAGGTCTCCTGGACAGTGTAGTAGGCACTTTCCAGATTTTCGATGGGTCCTTTGACCTTTTCATAGTATTTCTCGATGGATTTCAGGGCATGAAGCGATGTGGACAGGGAGGAAAGGATGCCTTCTTCGCTGCTGATGAGCTCATGTGCCTGAACAAGGCCCGTCGATATCTTTTCCGCATGACTCAGCATGGAAAACTTTTCTGTCAGCTCTTTTTCCTCATCAAGCCTGAGCTTCGCTTTTTCGATGTCTTCAATCTGAAATTTGAGATAGTCGATAAGTTTATCCCTGTCTCGGCTGCCAAGGAGTTTCTGAAGCTTTTCCTTCAGCATGCTCAGGTGCTCATACTCACCGGAATACATCCTGAATGCCTCTTTCTCGTACAGATCGATGAAGCTGTCCAGATAGTCCATGTGCCTGGTGCTGTCAAGAAGGTTCTGGTTGTTGTGCTGGCCATGAATGTCCAGAAGTTCTTTTCCCAGCTCCTTCAGTACACCCCCAAGAACGCTTTTCCCGTTGATTCTGGCATTGTTTCTGCCATTTACAAAGCTCTCTCTTGAGAGAATGACGGTATCTTCATAAGGAATTCCCTGAGCATCCAGTATGGTTTTTGCCGGTTCTTCAAGTGTGAATATCGCTTCCACATAGGTTGAATCTGATCCGGTTCGTATAAATTCCTTGCTGAACTTTTCACCCAGGACAAAATTGATGGAATCGATGAGGATGGATTTACCCGCTCCTGTTTCACCGGTAAGAATGGTGAATCCTTCGTGGAATGTTAGTTCAAGATGATCGATCAGTGCAAAATTTCTGACATTCAGCTGTATGAGCATTTTACTTACCCACCAGCTCGGAAATCTTTTTCACGATTTCTACTGCCATATCATCGGAACGCACCATCATGAATATGGTATTGTCTCCTGCTATGGTTCCCGCAATTTCAGCCAGGTCCAGCTGGTCGATGGCTTCTGCAGCGGTACCCGCCGCTGCCGTTATGGTCCTCACAACAACCATCTTGTCGATGTTTTCCACGGAGATGATGGTATGGGATAGAAGGGTCACAAGTTTGCCTATGGCATCCTTTGATTCTTCCTTGTTCGCCACATATTTGTACCTGCCTGTCGAGCTCAGTACCTTGATGAGCTGAAGGTTCTTGATGTCTCTGGATACAGTGGCCTGTGTGACATTGAAGCCCTCTTTCCTCAGTTCCTGGGCCAGTTCCTCCTGGGTTTCGATTTCTCTTCTGGATATGATTTCCAGCATTTTGCTGCGTCTGTCAATTTTCAATTTTTTCACCCCTTTGAATATTCATTGCCTTGTATATCAGTTTCTGTCTGAGTACATTGAAATAATCATAATCATCCAGTCTCAGGATCTTGCAGGAATGCTCCGCTTTTACTGTGGTGATTATCGCATCTTCTGTTATTCTGAGATTGATCTGACCGTCCATGGAGAGAAAAAACTCTTCATTGCTTCTCCCGACTTTGATCGTGATTTTCTGACTGCTGGAAAGAATCAGGTTCCGTACACCGAACGTATGCGGACATATGGCCGTTACCCCTATGGCTTCAACCGTAGGATACATGATCGACCCGCCTGCGGAAAGATTGTATGCTGTCGACCCTGTAGGGGTTGCGATGATCATGCCGTCTCCCCTGTAGCTGTTGGAGAAATCGTCATCCACATAAAGCTCGAAGAAGATGATGTTCCCCAATGCGCCTTTGTGGACCACCACGTCGTTCAGTGCATAGAAAGTTTTCATGCCGTCAGGGCAGTCCACCGTTGTCCTTAGCATCATACGGTCTTCTATGGTATATCTGCCTTCTTCTATCTTCAGCAGAGACTCATGAAGTCCATGAATGTCTGTGCCGGTCATAAATCCGAGAGTACCGATGTTGACACCGAGAATCGGTATGCCAAGTCCGTAAGTCAGACGAGCCGCCGATAGGAGGGTGCCGTCTCCGCCCAGTACGATGAGAAGATCCATCACTTCCCCGGGCAGCTCATCGTTTACAAGAAAAATCTCTGAATGAGGCAGAGTCCTCTTCAGGCAGTTCAATGTTTCTTCAAGATAAATACCTTCGGGGTCTTTTTCTTTATTGCTGTAGATCCCAATCTTTTTCACTAAGCTTCCCCCAATCTTTAATGTCAGATACTATGAGCCTGATCGATAAGTTCGTCGATGACAGTCTCAAAATCAAATGCTATCTCCTTGTCTTTCTTTCCGAAATAAATCAGAAACTCGATATTTCCTTCAGGTCCCTTAATCGGAGAAAAATCCAGACCGTAGATGTGGAGATTTTCTGAAACAACGAAATCCGCTATGGTTTTCAGCACTTCTCTGTGCGTCGATTTCTTGCGCACAACCCCTTTTTTCTCCACTTTTTCTCTGCCGGCTTCAAACTGAGGCTTGATGAGTGCAACCATCTCCCCCTCATCGGTCATGAGATTGACCGCTGCAGGAATGATTTTTGTGATGGAGATGAAGGAAACATCCGTAGCCGCAAAATCTATGGGGTCTTCAATTTCTTCTCTGGTCGCATATCTGAAATTCATCCGTTCGAGGCAGACTACGCGCTCATCTGTTCTCAGCTTCCACGCAAACTGACCATAGCCCACATCCACCGCATAGACTTTCTTCGCTCCGCTCTGGAGCATCACATCTGTAAAGCCCCCAGTGGAAGCGCCTATATCCAGGCAGGTCTTGTCCCTAAGATCGATTTTAAAGGCTTTTACCGCCTTATCCAGCTTGTATCCGCCTCTGGAAACAAACGGCATCTTTTCCCCACGGTCTTCGATATGTGCGGCTTTGTGCACTTTTGTCCCGGGTTTGTCGGATTTCTGGTCATCTACATATATCTTTCCCGCCATGATCTGTGCTCTCGCCTTTTCTCTGGTCTCATAAAAGCCCAGCTCCACAAGCAGCACATCAAGTCTTTCCTTATCACTCATCTATTTCTCTCCTGTAAAATCCATGATTTTCGACAGCATCTCGTCATAGCCGAGGCCATATTCCTCATACAGGCGTTCTACCGTGCCCTGAACGACAAAGCTGTCGTTGTAGCCGAGCCTGAGGATATTGCCCACCATGAAATGACCCATGGCGCTTTCCATGACCATGGAACCGAATCCGCCGTGAAGCATATTGTCTTCCATGGTGATGATCTTATATCCCTTGTCAAGATGAGTCCTTATGAGCTCATCGTCCACAGGTTTGATGAAGCAGGCATTGACGACGCCGAAATCATAACCCTTTTCTTTCAGCATGGAAGACAGCTTGACGGCTCTTGAAACCATCTTACCGGTGGCATAGAGGTAACCGTCGCTTCCTTCTTTCATCACTTCGAATCTGCCCTTAACGAATTCCTTGAGCGGTGGGGGCTGATAGGACGGATCATCCCCGCCTCTTGGATAGCGGATGGCCAGAGGACTTTTGAACTTCTCGGAAAAGTACAGCATATATCTGAGCTCCTCCAGAGACTTCGGTGCCATGATGGTGAGATTGGGTATCGGTGTCAGAAATGAAAGATCAAGGATCCCCTGATGAGTCTCCCCGTCGTCCCCCACAAGACCGGCGCGGTCTATGCAGAAGGTCACATCGAGGTTCTGTATGCAGACATCATGGATGACCTGATCGAAGGCTCGTTGCAGAAACGTTGAGTAAAGGGCAACATAAGGCTTGAGCCCTCCTACAGCAAGACCTGCTGCAAGGGTCACCGCATGCTGCTCGGCGATGCCCACATCAAACAGTCTTCTGCCGTAAAGCTCTTTGAAGGTTGTCAGTCCTGTGCCGTCAGGCATCGCGGCAACAACCGCTACGATGTCTCTGTTTTCCTTGGCCATTTCTGTCAGAGTGTTCCCGAAGACCTTCGAATAATTGAGTCCTCCCGGTGAAATGGTCTTGCCGTTTTCCGTATTGAAAGGGGGCGTTCCATGAAATTTATCAGGTCTCTGCTCGCTGTTCTTGTACCCCTTTCCTTTCTTGGTGATCACATGAACAAGCTTGGGACCTTTCATCTCCTTGGCGACTTTGAGAATTTTTGATACCTCTTTGATGTTGTGGCCGTCAACGGGTCCAAGGTAGGTCAGTCCCATATTTTCAAAAAGCATATCCGGAAGAAGCATGGACTTGATGCCTTCCTTTACCCGATCCATGGACTTGTTGATGCTCCTGCCAAGAGGCATCTTGTCCACCAGATCCTGGACTTCCTTCTTCGCTTTTTCGTAGTTCTTGTCTCCCCTTAACTGGCTGAGATAGGTACTGATTCCTCCGACGTTTCTGGAGATGCTCATCTGATTGTCATTCAGAATGACGATGAGATCCGTCTTCTTGTCACCGACATCGTTCAGCGCTTCAAGAGCCATTCCGCCTGTCAAGGCACCATCTCCGATGACTGCCACGACCTGATGGTCCTCTCCTTTGAGATCTCTCGCCCGTGCAATGCCTAATGCTGCACTGATGGATGTGGAGGAATGTCCGGTATCGAAGATATCGTATCGGCTTTCTTCCCTTTTTGGGAAGCCGCTGAGACCTCCGAACTGTCTCAGGGTTTCAAATCCCTCTTTACGTCCTGTAAGAATTTTATGGACGTAGCTCTGATGACCCACATCGTATATGATCTTATCCTTTTCCAGATCAAATACATTGAACATGCTCACCGTAAGTTCAACTACGCCGAGATTCGGTGCAAGATGACCGCCGGTTTTGGAAACGGATTCCACAAGGAAGCTTCGAATTTCATCTGAAAGTGCATACAGTTCTTCCAGGGTAAATTTCTTTATATCTTCAGGCTTATGATAGCCTTCATCAAGTATACCCATTCTTTTCCCTCCTAATAGGTTCGTTTCATCAGCTGTTCTGTCACATCAGAAAGTTCTTTCGTGTCTCTGTCTATGGATTCAAGAATTTCCAGGCATTCGGCTGTGACTTCCCTTGCCATTTCTCTGCTTCTTTCTATACCGAAGAGTTCCACATAGGTGCTTTTCCCGGATTTCTCATCTTTTCCTGTGCTTTTGCCCAGTACTTCCTTAGTGGAAGTCCTGTCCAGAATATCATCCTGAATCTGGAAAGCCAGTCCAAGTCTGATGCCGAAGGTATGAATCTTCTCGATTTCATCAGCTGATGCACCATAAAAAACAGCAGGTCCAGTAAGTGAAGCTGCGATGAGTTCACCTGTTTTTCTGTTATGACAGGAAACAAGTTCCGAAAGGCTCGCTTTCTTCTTCTCATTCTCCAGATCGAATACCTGCCCTAAAATCATGCCTTCTCTGCCCGCCGCTTCTGAAATCCTAAGTGCCGCTCTTGCACCTTCTGTGCTCTTCACTGCATAATTAGAGAGCAGCACCGTGAATGCTTCGTTAAGAAGAGCATCACCGGCAAGGATGGCATTTGCCTCCCCAAAAACGATGTGGCTTGTGGGTTTTCCTCTTCTTAATTCATCATTATCCATGGCCGGAAGATCATCATGAATCAGAGAATAGGTATGAATCATCTCCATGGCCAGAGCCATCGGAAGAATCTCCTCCTCATTCCCGCCGAAAATACGTGAAGACATAAGGACCAGTGCTGGCCTTAGTCTTTTACCGCCCAGATTCATGCTGTAGGCCATAGCCTCAGTTAATCTATTATCC
>DAMDIS010000064.1:0-1971 GCA_032100885.1 Proteiniclasticum sp. | reverse complement strand
GGAAGCGTCCTGAAATAATTCAGTATGGTTTCATCCATTAAAGTCTTGTATCTTTTTAACATTTAAAACTCCGTTTCATCCTGATCATGCATAATTTTCACT
The DNA here is from genome assembly GCA_032100885.1 of Proteiniclasticum sp. Taxonomy (GTDB): domain Bacteria; phylum Bacillota; class Clostridia; order Clostridiales; family Clostridiaceae; genus Proteiniclasticum. The sequence continues at coordinate 1,869 of DAMDIS010000064.1, read as the reverse complement.
TTTTCTTCTGCCTTGTTGAGAATCTCCAGAAGGTCCTTCGTGATTTTGACCCCTTCCTCGTATTTGTCCATGGATTCCTCAACAGACAGGTCACCCTTTTCAAGGTTCCCGATGATTTCATCCAGATTGTCCATCATCTCTTTATAGGTCATTTTTTTCTTCGCCATGATTATGTACCCCCAGTGTTCTTTCTCCGTCTTTCATTCTGATTCTGACTTTATCAAGGTGTTCCAGGGCTTTCGCCTCTTTCACGAGCTGCCCTTTTTCGTCATAGACCAGAGCATATCCCTTGTCGAGAATATTCAAAGGATTATGTGCTTTCAGCAGACTGTAGCCTGATGCAAGCCTATCCTTCTCTCGAGATAGTTTCTGTATAATTATACCATTTAATTGATTTCTTTTCCGGTCGATTTCAAGATATCCATTGGCAATTATGATCTTCGGGTTGTTTTTCGAAAGTGCGGCTCCAAGAGCTTCCACCTTCGCCTTTTCAAAGCGGAGTCTCATCTGGTAGCTGCCTGCAAGTCTTGCACGGTTTTCATGATACTCCCTCATCATCTCCGATAATGAAGGAATCACAACTTCAGCTGCCTGAGAAGGTGTCGCGCACCGGAAATCCGCCACAAAATCGGCAATGGTGAAATCCACCTCGTGACCGATTCCTGTGACAACTGGTATCTTAGATTTTCTGATGGCATATGCCAGATCAAGATCATTGAAACAGGAGAGATCTTCATAGGATCCTCCACCTCTTGCAAGGATGATCACATCATACTTTTTCATCAGATTGACCTTCAAAATAGCCGCCACAAGCGATTTTCTTGCTTCGTCTCCCTGCACCAGTGTTGGAAAGACCGTCAGAGATACTGACTTGTTCCTTCTTCTTGAAACATTGATGATATCCTGAATGGCTGCTCCGGTTGAAGATGTTATGACCGCAACTCTTTCAGGGTATTTTGGGATATCCTTTTTGATTTCATCACGAAAAAGCCCCTCTGTATGGAGCTTTTCCTTGTTTCTCTCAAATTCAAGATAGATTTCGCCAAGGCCTACCTCTTCCATCATTGAGGCATACAGCTGATAGCTTCCCTCTTTCGGGTAAACACTGACTCTGCCCTTGATTACGACTTTCATGCCGTCCTTTGGCCTGATTTCGAGCTTTGATGCTTCTGCCCTGAACATGACACAGTTCACTTTGGCACTTTCATCTTTCAGAGAAAAATAGAAATGACCAGATGAATGGGCTTTGAAATTGGAAATCTCACCCATGACGGTCAGATTGTTCAGAATGAAGTCATGGTCGAAGTTTCTTTTGATATAGACATTGAGGTCTGTAACGCTCATGGTTTTCAGTTTCATCATTGACCTCCGTTTATCTTTTAAGCTTCACTTTTTTCATAGAGATCAACAAGAGTTCTCATGAGAATGGTGGTTGTCAGAGTTCCGACACCGCCTGGCACCTTCGTCACAAGCTTAGCCTTCTGCATTACGCTCTCAAGGTCGCAGTCTCCGACAATCTGCCCATCCAGCTCGGATGTCCCTACATCGATGACGACAGCGTCTTCTCCTACATACTCTTTCGTAATCATCCTCGGGCGTCCCATGGCTGAGATCAGCACAGTGCCTGATGCCGCGACCGCTTTGAGGTCCCGGGTTCTCGAATGACAGACGGTTACCGTCATATTTTCTCTAAGAAGAAGCTGTATCAGTGGCTTGCCTACGATATTGCTTCTGCCTATGATGACGGCGTCTATGCCTTCCAGTTTACCCAGTGTATTCTTCAGAATCTCCACCACACTGGACGGTGTACAAGGGGCGATTCCGCCTGAAGAGGAGGCAAGCAGCCCGATGTTTATGGGATTGACACCG
>DAMDIS010000063.1:10157-13527 GCA_032100885.1 Proteiniclasticum sp. | reverse complement strand
GTGCATCCTACAACGGTGGAGCATATGTATCAGATACCTCAGGCAATGTCACTTTTGTGGAAGGACTGAAAAATGAATCACTGATCGTAACAGACAAAGTGAGCGGTTTCCTCTACTATACTCTTCCTGATGAAACATTATGGAAGATGGATCTTCAGACAAGAGAAAAAGTCAGCCTTGGTCTGAGCAATGTCTACAGCCTTTCCCATTCTCCTGACGGCAGAGAGATTCTCGTTGTGCAGAGCGACGGAGCGAAATTCACACTTTCACTTTTCGATACTGACGGCGGCAGTCATGCCCTTATCGATGAAGGACAGGAAATCGGAGCAGTCTCATGGTCACCTGATCAGAGAATGATCGCCTACCAGCTGAAAAACGATGCAGACGGCAGAACCAGCAGCGGACTTTATGTACATGACATGCTGACTGGCGAAACCTCAAGGATTGCTGTGGATGTAGCGCCTTACGCCACAACCTGGAGCCCTTCAGGCAAAGAGCTGGTATTCAACGAATCTGACGGAACCACCTATAACAGCAGTATCGTGTATCTTGATTTCTCTCTTGATCAGTAGCAGGTAAACCTCTCCTAAGCATCGAAGCAGCTTCTTTCCAAAACGGAAGAAGCTGCTTCTTATATTGGAAAATGTTCTGTCACTCGGCATGATCATCAGTCATCCATAAACTTATATCTTTCTCATATTGTTATCAGTCCACCGACATGATACAGTGGATATAACCCCCCAGGGGGGATATAAACTGGAGGTGATCCCATGAAAAATGCCCATAATCACGAACATACCGATGCAGTCATCAATCGGCTTTCAAGGGCTATTGGCCATCTGGAATCGGTAAAGAAAATGGTTGAAGAGGATAGAGACTGCAGTGATGTTCTCATTCAGATCGCAGCAGTAAAAGCTGCCGTGAACAACATCGGTAAAATCATCCTTAAAGATCATATCAGCCACTGCGTTGTGGATGCTGCCGCCAGTGGTGATCAGAAAGTCCTTGACGATCTGTCTCTAGCCATTGATCAGTTCATGAAATAGACGGAGGAAGAAATATTGAAAACAAAAAAAGATACTGCAATCCTCTGGGCGATTGCTGCAGCCGCCCTATATGCAATAAGCTCTCCCGTATCGAAGATCCTTCTTGTTAAAGTTCCGCCGACCATGATGGCGGCGCTTCTGTATCTTGGTGCAGGAGCAGGGATGTCACTGATTGCCCTTTACCGCTATAAAGCGGGGAAGCTGAAGCCTGAGATGAATCTCACAAAGAAAGAGCTGCCCTACTCTGTAGGCATGATTCTTCTGGATATTCTCGCACCCATCATGCTGATGCTGGGTCTTAGGCTTACTACTCCTGCAACAGTCTCTCTCCTCAATAACTTCGAGATTGTTGCCACCTCGCTCATCGCACTATTTATCTTCAAGGAATTCATCCATAAAAGACTCTGGATCGCCATTGGACTCATCACCATTTCAAGTATCCTCCTTTCGGTTGAAGATTTCGGGAGCCTCTCCTTTTCCGCAGGATCTCTTCTAGTCCTTCTGGCTGCGGTAAGCTGGGGGCTTGAAAACAACCTCACAAGAATGCTGTCCGTGAAGGATCCTCTTCAGGTGGTGATCCTTAAGGGCTTCGGTGCAGGAACAGGCTCACTCATCATATCCTTTGCCCTCAGAGAGACCACAACCGATATTCCCTATATCCTCATTACACTGCTCCTTGGATTCATCTCCTACGGCCTGAGCATCTATCTCTATGTTTATGCCCAGAGATACCTCGGCGCGGCAAAGACCAGCTCCTATTATGCGGTTGCACCATTTATCGGTGCCGCACTGTCCTTCATCATCTTCCTGGAGCTCCCCTCTCTGACCTTCATCATCGCACTCATCATTATGATCATCGGTACCTATTTCGCCACAACCGACTCAAAATAGCCCGCTGTTCAAAAGCTGTACTGCAAGCGGCGTTTCACCGATCAGCAGTCAGCTGCCCTGACTCGGCAGCTGAAAGAACAGTATAAAGGAGTTCTATCATGCAATATGTAAGTGGATACGTGAATCTGTTTCTTCTGCTCATTATTATCGGTTTAGGACAAGATGATATGCAGTCTGCATCATACGTGATCCCTGCAATCATCTCAGTAATCATCGGATGGTGGGCGATATTAAGGTCAAAGAAAAAAGGCAGCCGGAACAGATCGTAGTTCCGGGAATCAAAGCACACAATTTCCCGGAGACAGAATAAGACAGCAGCTTTTCATCGCTGCTGTCTTTTCTGACTTCTTCATGATCATTTACAGTCTGGTGAGTGTTATCTTACTTCCAGCTGTCCCATCATACCTGCTTCTTCATGTTCCAGAATATGGCAGTGATACATAAATACGCCTTTGTAGTTGAATTTTACGATGATTCGTACGGTTTCACCTGAACCCACAAAGACGGTGTCTTTCCAGCCCTGCTCATTAAGAGGAGGCTTTCTGCCGTCACGCGACAGCACCTGGAACTGTGTCCCATGGATATGGAAGGGATGGCCTGAGGAGCCCATCATCATGGATCTCTGTGGGGTGATTTCCCATATTTCCGTCTCTCCAAGCACAACATCATCATCGATGCGGTCCATATCAAACTGTCTTCCGTTCAGCGAAACCATATGCCCCATACCGTCCAGCTCGATGGTCTTGACGGACGATGCCTGCCCTTCCGAGAACTTCTCGATGGTAGCCAGCTTCTCCGGAATTTCTGTGGTATCCTCTTTGTCTTTACCCACTCTGAAAGTCATGATGAGCTCACCGCCGCTCCGTAGCTCAAGAGTCTCCCCTTCATTATATCCTGAGAAATCAATAATGATTTCCGCTCTTTCACCAGGGGAAATGAAAAGCGAGCTGCTTTTTACGGGAGCTTCAAGTAGTCCTCCGTCAGATGCGATCTGATGGAAATCGGACCGGTCGCCCAGTTCCAGGTCGAAGTTTCTTGCATTGGCACCATTGACGATCCTGAATCTCATTTTAACCTGTTCTACATCAAGGTAAGGTTCTATGGCGCCATTTACCATGATATACTCGCCGGTTGCTCCATCCATCATATTGTCATAATAGAAGAAGGTTCCGTCTTCAGCAAAGCTTCTGTCCTGAATGATGAGCGGGATGTCATTCACGCCGTATTCATCCGGCAGATTCAGACTTTCTGAATGCTCATCGTCAATAATGATCATCCCGGCCAGGCCGTAATAGACCTGAAGAGCTGTTGTGCCCATGACGTGAGGATGGAACCATAGCGTTGATGCAGGCTGGTTGACGGTAAAGGACGGTTCCCATAGATCACCTGCACCGATCACCTGGCGGGGACCTCCGTCTGCTGTGCCTTCAACT
>DAMDIS010000063.1:0-10147 GCA_032100885.1 Proteiniclasticum sp. | reverse complement strand
AAGTCCATGCCAGTGTACCGAAGTTTCCTCATTCAGCGCATTTTTGACATGCATATTGACTTCCTGTCCACGAGTCAGCCTGATGACAGGTCCAAGATAGCTGCCATTGTAACCTAATGTCGGGGTCACCCTATCACCGATGAAACTGGTTTCTCCCTCCTGAACATTAAGGTAGTAATCTGAAACTCTTTCATCTGGGTTTGCGTCTTCCAGCAGTTCAGGGATAGGCAGCGTTCTTACACTGCCGCTACTGTCGTCATTACTGCTACCTGTATCATCGTCATTATAGTCTCTGCCGTTACTGTTTCCGGGATTCATGAACTGACCTCTGGGATTCATATTCAGCGCAAACACACCGAATAGGATCAGCAGGATGCCAATCACGATTCCGATAAACCATTTTTCCTTCAAATCCCTCACCTCCATCTGATGCGAGAGCAAGAACTGCATTTCCTGAATCCGTAGAGACTAATCCTCATCGATGACCTTCTTCCTGGCCCGATACTCTTCCTCTGTGATTTCTCCGTTTATGAGTTTCTCTTTCAGGAGTTTTCTCAGATGGTCTTTTGAATCAGACTTGGGTCTCCGGTCAGACATCATCTTCATTATCGAAACAATGAGTATGATGACGCCCACGAGAATCAGAATGTGCCAAGGACTGATAAAGTTGAATCTTCCGGAAAAAAACCGCTCATGATCATAGTAGTTTCTGTTCCACATCACTTTGATTTCCCTCCTTTAGTCATCCTAATCTTCCTCGATGACCGACTTCATTTTATAGTAGGTTTCCTCGTCGATTTCTCCTCTGATAAACCTTTCTTTCAGGCGTGTCTTGGGATCTCTTCTGCTGTTTGTGGGATTTATTCTGTTGTCCTTTGTGAGGACGTAGAATAATCCTGCGACTAAAATTATCGGTATAAACATCATGATTTTTACTCTCCTTTTTATTAAGGTTATGATCCGCTTGTGATCATAATTTCCTGTCTGTCACAAAAGAGCAAATAGCGCTGCACTATCTGCCCTTCCTGTTATCGCTTTCTGAAACCTTTGATTATCTAAACATACTCAAGAAACCTGGTACGTCATTATACATCTACTTATTGTCTTCACGGTTTATGCTGCAGCAGTCCAGTCTTTTGTTTCCGTACTCTTTCCTGTTGGATTCTCCCAGTCTTCTGATGAAATTCTTCCACCATTTCAGCATTATACATCCACCTCTTTCTTCACATAAAGTTACACTTACTCTTTCTACTTCATCATTTTATCATACAAATGTGGCGAAACTAAGGCAGAAGTGTTCAGGCTATTGCCTGACGGTAAACATTGACAAGAAAAAACAGCCTGGATTTCTCTTAGGAAACCAGGCTGATATCTGCTCTTTTTATCATGTTCCTGCAGCTGTCAGATGACCTCTTCCGCCCACATATTGGACCTGTAGATATAGAATCCGTAGATGACCACAAGAATGTTTGAAACATTCATCGCAATCCATATGCCCCTCTGTCCAAGTCCTGTGAAATTGGAGAAGATGAGGATCAGTGGGATTCTGATCAGCCATAGACGTCCGATGGCCATGAACATGGAGAATCTTGTATGTCCGGAACCCTGGAAGAGTCCCTGGAAAATAGAGAACAGCCCCATAAGCGGTATGGTCGGCAGGATGTAGGTCAGATATTCAAGACTCTGACTGACCATCAGATCATCAGCCGTAGGGGTGAAGAAGTAGATGAGCTGATATCGGAAAAGATAGATCAGGGCAGCGCCTAAAACACTGATCAGCGTCGAGAGCTTAACCGCCTTCCAGAATCCGTCCCTCACCCTTGAAGGCTCATTTGCCCCCATGTTCTGCCCGACAATGGAGGTCAGTCCAGAACCGATGCCCATGGCAGGCATCATGATCATATTGTTGATGCGGTTGATGAGGGAAAAAGCAGCTAGAAGGGAAGTTCCGTAACCTGCAATGAAGGTGTTGAGAAGGATGAACCCGAAGGCCGCACCCGAATGTCCTGCAGAGCTTGGGAGTCCGACTCGGATGATTTTTGTAAGCTTATTCTTGTCAAAAGGGATATTTCTGAACTTTACAGGAAGTGTCCTGCTCGTCTTTCTCATGACATAGTACCCAAGGATCATAAGAATAAAATGAGCCAGAGAGGTTGCAATGGCTGCACCCCCAACGCCAAGTCCAAGACCCTTGAGGCCAATCACAGGAATCCTGTCGAAAATAAAGAACGGATCCAGAATGATGTTGATGATTGCCGAAAATGAATTCACAAGTGTAGACGACTTGGTGTTTCCCTGAGCATTCATGATGGCGACAAAGCCCATGAACACGATCTGAGGGGGAACCCCAAGAAAAATGAAGCGCAGGTATTCCAGGGAAAGATCCCCGAACCGTCCGGTTCCACCCATAAACCGTATGATATATGGCGAAGTATAATATCCAGAAAATCCGAGAACAAGCCCTGCAGCCACTGTGAAGAGCATGACATGCCACGCATATTCCTTGGCTTCGTGGATTTTGTTCTTGCCGATCAGCTGGGCGAGAATCGAGGTTCCCGCAATCTGAATGCCCATTCCGATGGACTGGAATAGAAACATGACCGGGTTTACAAAAGATACAGCCGCAAATTCGGTCGTCCCCAGCTGACCGACAAAGAAAGCGTCCGCCATGTTGTAGAGGGTCATGATGAGATTATTGATGATCAGAGGCAGGGATATGGCAAGGATCACCTTGTACATCGGTCCCTTCAGGATCATCTCGGTTTTAGACTTGTTTTTGACTATGGGAATGGGCTCATTTACCGCCATTTTGATTCTTCCTTTGCTCACTGTCCCTTATCTGCAGAACGGATCTTCGTTTCTTCTGTAAGGGAAGGAAATGTTTTCATCTAAAAATAATATACCACGTAGCACTGGCAAGACGTTTTTCTCAAGATACAGATTATCCCGAAAAGGATACACAATACCTGACATGAAAAGAAATAATGTGTAACTTCCAGAAGCTCTTCTTTTTTTATGGTTTCCTTCCTGAGGATACGGTAAAATGAAGTAGCTGAATAATCAGCCTTCCTGTTCCCGCTCAATATATTCAGTATAAAGTCAGCAAAATGCACTGATAAAGAGAATTGAGGAAATACAGCCAGTTAAGCGATCTCCAGTTTTTTCACCGAAAATAATGGAACTTCTGAAAGTAGGTTATATCAATATGGACAACGATTCAAAAACCAAAGCAGCTCTGTCTGAAAGCCAGCACGACACCACTATAGTGCGCGGCGCAGCCTGGATGACGGCAGGGAGCATGATCTCCAAAATTCTTGGCGCATTATACATCATTCCCTGGTATACCTGGATGGGTGGACAGGGACCAGGCGATGCAGCCAATGCCCTTTACCAGATGGGCTATACCCCCTACGGATTTTTCCTGGCTCTGGCAACGGCCGGAGTGCCCTCGGCAATTTCCAAGCAGGTGAGTTACTACAACGCTCTGGGAGAATACGAAATCTCCAAAGGCATCTATAAACAGGGACTGAAAATCATGGCCTTCACCGGTGTCCTGTCGGCACTTCTCATGTACTTCATCGCCCCGATTCTCGCCCAGTCAAGCCCTTCAGCCAATGCCCGGGAGGCAGTGATTGTCATGAGGTCTCTCACACCTGCACTTCTCATTATCCCTGCCCAGAGCGTCACAAGAGGATTCATTCAGGGACACAATAAAATGGCTCCATCGGCCATCTCTCAGATCATCGAACAGTTTACAAGAATCCTTTTTGTTCTGAGTGCGGTATTCATGATCAGGCAGGTCATGGAGGGAGAAGTCGTAACAGCTGTTGCCTTCTCCACATTTGCAGCTTTCGTCGGTGCCATATTCTCACTGGGATACCTTGCCTTTAACCTTAAGCACATGAAAACGGCTTTTGACTATAAGCCCGAAGAGAGTGCAGGCAAAGTCAAGGTTTCTCCTAACCAGCTCATTACAAATATCATCAGAACCTCAATTCCCTTCATCATCATCGCAACAGGAATCATCGTCTTTCAGATGGTCGACCAGCTCACCTATAGTCCGCTCATGCTGAGATTTTCTGATATGAGCATAGAGATGATCGAGATCACCTTCGGCATCACCCAGGCGAATGTCCATAAGCTGATTATGATTCTGACCTCCTTCGGTACGGCTCTTGCCATCGCCTCCGTACCGCTCATCAGCAATCTGATGGCCAAGAAGAACATGAATGAAGTCAGAAGACAGTTTTCAAAGGCAGTTGAGCTTCTCCTTTTTGCGATGTTTCCTGCCGCCATCGGAATGGCAGTGGTTTCGGAACCGCTCTATACCGTATTCTACGGACAGAGCGATTTAGGTACGCGCATCACTCAGGTTTCTGCCGGAATGAGCATTTTCGTTGCGCTGTATGCGGTACTTGGAAATATCCTTCAGGCGGCTAACCTCACAAGGCCCGCCATTAAAGCGCTCATTATGGGACTCATTGTAAAAGTCGTCAGCCAGGTTGTCTTTGTTGCCTGGTTCGGACCATACGGTATGCTTTATTCAGCCATAGCAGGCTTTCTCGTCAGCTGCACCATGATGATGAAAATCATGCATAAAAGAACGAAGTATTCAGCAAGGCGTCTCATGAAAAGGCTTCTTTCCATTCTTATCCTTTCCTTGGCAATGGGCATAGGGACTGGACTTGTGAAATTCGGACTTGATTTTGTCATAAGCTACAGCAGCAGACTTCAGTCACTACTCGGCCTTGGCATACTTGCCTTTGTGGGTATTGCCATCTACGGCTATCTGGTTCTGAAAACAAGAGTTGCCGACCGGGTAATCGGTACGAAAGCCCAAGGTGCACGTCGAAGATTCAGAATCAGCTGATCTAAGCTTTAGGGATCCTGACTGTTGCATAAGAAATTTGTCCCGTCTCCATTATAATTTCATGCCTTAAATGAAAAGAGAAGGTCCTGCATCAAAATGAAATGCAGGACCTTTCTTTCGGTATGTTTTAAGATTAAGCGGTCAGAAGTTCTTCTTTCTCGCTCTGTGATGCTAGGGATTCTTTCTCTTTCCTGGACAGAAGGAACCTGTCTGAAAGGTAGAGAATCACGGGGAGAAGAATAAATGTTGACGCGAGTGCCAGAGATATATTGACTACTGTCATGAATCCGAAGTCTTTCAGAATCACAAAGTCAGACAGCATGAGAACCGAGAAGCCTCCGACCGTAGTCAGACCTGATGCAAGGATTGCCGTCCCGATGGAACCTGCCGCATCCTTCATTGCTTTGTCCCTGGATAAGCCCCTTCTTCTTTCTTCAATATATCTTTCCATGAGCATGATGGTCATTTCTGTGCCCATACCAAGTACAAGAGCGCCTAGTGTTGCCGTTATCGGTGTATAGCTGATCCCCGCGAGATACATGATTCCGCTTATCACCGGCAGAATCGGAATTGCCGCCTTTATGGGATTTCTGTAGATGATGAGAAGCGCGGCAAATACAAGAAGGAGCCCAAGGGCAGTCATGGACAGCCTTCCACCAGTCAGTCCATTGATCATTTCCACATCCAGTGTGCTTTTACCCGTGACGGAAGCATTGAGCGCATTCTCCTCCAGATGAGCCTTCAGTGAGTCGATAAAGCCTTCAAGCTCACTGGTAGGCAGATGCACGATGTTTAAGATCAGTGCACTTTTTGTGCCATCCTCGGTGATAAACATCTTCTTCATGGATGAAGGCAGATCCGCTGCGAGCACTTCAAATTCCTCAGCAGGGATATCCTCCTTACCGGTAAATGTGACGACACTGTCTCCAAGAGATTTAACATCCGTTATGATTTCAGGAAACATCTCTTTAAGACTGATTCCTGTTGCTCTGATATCTGAAATATGAGCGGAATCATCAAGACCTGTTCCTTCAAAATAGAGTATGACCTGGTCCGTCGATCCCATGACATCTCTTACAGCATGAAGATCCTTAAGGGCTGGCATCTCCTGGGGCATGAATGTCTCCATATCTGTTTCAACGCCTATTCTTGAATCCATCATGAAACCGGCAGCAGAGAGCACGACAAAGAGGATAAGAATCGGATACTTGAGTTTCAGGACACCTTTTGTCATCCCGCTCAGCATATTCTTAAGTCCGCTTCCGTTTTTTATCTGAGCCTGAACTTTGGCCGTACCTTTGTGATCCGTTACATTCTTTCTGATATGGAGAATCGGAAGAAGAATAAACAGACTGCCAAGGAAGCTGATGATGACACCAAGGGTCAGCATCTTGCCGAAATCCTGAATCATAGGTACCGGTGAGACAAAGAGCGAGAGAAAGCCAAGTACAGTAGCCAGAACAGCAATAAATACTGCCTTCCCTGCATTTCTTACAGTGGATACCACTGATCCCTCTTCCTCATACCGGTTATGAAACTGTATAGAATAATCAATTCCAAGACCGATCAGGATCGGAAATACCGCCATGGAAACCATGGTGACCGGTACACTGATATGTCCCATGAACCCTAATGTTGCCATGACCGAAATGAGTATGACCCCAAGGCTCAGCATTCTCCAGTGCACTCTGAAAACAAGCGCAAGTACAAGAAGCATGATCAGCAGAGCACTGCCTACCATGATCATCATATTCACCTTCATCTCAGACTGCAGTGAAGTATCCAGGACAGGTTTACCCGTTACAGTATAGGAGAGATTTTCAAAGTTCTCGCTTAAAAGGCCACTGTTCACCGTTTCGATGATCTCCACTTTTCGTGAGTCGGGGGTATTCCCCTCCAGTTTTATGATCATCATTGCCGTGCTGTCAGTTCTCACAACCTCCGTAAATACTGTTCTGAGCTTTCCGTCCTCATACAGCATAAGATCCGCTTCTTCCTGTGTTTTGGGCATGGAAGGGTCCATCATGGCCGATTTTTCCTGGAATGTGTTTAGGGCAGCTGAGATTTCAGTTAAATTCGTACCCATGGCGATAAACCCTTCAGCCATGGTCTTCAGCTCGTCCGGAGATATTCCGCCCTTCAGGCTGTCTTTCATCGCCTCAGTCTCACTGCCGATCTGACTCCTGATTCCTTCAAGAGCAGCTGCTGTTTCCCTTGGACCATTTTCCAGCTTTTTCGCTTTTTCGGACATCTCCTTCAGACCGCCTGCACTCTTAAGAAGATTTTCAGAAAGTGCATTAAGCTGCATTGTCAAAGAAGGATCGCCTTCAGCCATAGCACCGAGCTCTCTAAGCTTTGTTCCTGCTGCAAAGATTCCATCAGCAGCACTTGCTGTACCGCCGGATAAACCGCTGATTCCATTTCGGACATTATTCTGTCCGTCCACAAGTCTGTCAAAATTGGCTGTCGCTTTCGACAGGCCTTCCAGTTTTTTGGCCGCTTCTTCAGGATCAGGCATTTCTTTTTCAAGAAGCTGATGTCCGATCCCCTTCAGCTTTTTGCCCATTTCAGAAAGTCCTGTGCTGATTTCACCGGCTTTCTCCGTAATCATGTCTGTCTGCCTGATGGTCATCTGATGAAGAAGCGTTCCAGGACTGATGACTGAATAGATATCTTCCTCATACTTCAGTCTGTTCTCCAGATTCCACATCTTCGTCAGATGATCAATGGACAGAAGCTCATTTTCATCCTCAGCTTCAAACAGCACAAGAATGGAATCCGATCCGAAGTTCTTCTCCATATCTTTATGAACCTTGTAGACATCTGAATTCGAGTCCACCAGTGTATCATTTCCTGTTGCCATATAAATGCTTCTTGCGCCAATGAGCATCACAAGAACCACACCTAATGCTGCAAACAGCACTTTAAACGGATACTTTTCAATCATGCCCCCTATTTTTTCGAATAGCTTATTCATTCTTATCCTCCTGTATCTGCATGGTGAGTATGGACGATATCTGTTCTACATATTCTTCAATCACTTTCGGGTCATGTTCCGGCATATACAGGAAGGAAAGCAGTGAGCCCATAACAAGTCTTACCGCCTGCTTCTTCATTTCCGGTTTTATTCCTGCATGCTCCATGGTATTTTCAATGATCTTTCTGATTTCAGAAGAAAGATCCGACTCACCCATTCCGCTGAGCTCAGGTGATTCATTCAGTATCAGCTTAATGGTTTCATAGTTTTCGGATATGAATGTGATCCGGTTTAAAAGCACAGCTTTCAGTCTCTCCTTAGGGCTAAGACCTGATGATGTCTCCACAACATCTTCCAGTGTTTTAATCAGTATAGGTCTTACCCCTTCCATAAAGATCTCCTGCTTGCTTGAAAAGTACCTGAAAAGCGTCACCTCAGTGATGGATGCCGCTTCGGCAATCTCAATGGTTGTCGCTCCCTTAAAGCCTCTTTCTCTGAATACCTTCATTGCACTGTCTATAATCTGCTTTCTTCTATCATCTTTATTCATTCTGATCTGCTTATTCATGACTGCCTCCCTAATGTTAGTAAGTACTTACATAGTGTATCAGCTTTAATTCCTTTATGCAATCCATAACTTTAAAATGAGCAGCCTATTCATTTTTAAGATGATTCAAACAGAAAAAACATCAAGCATAAAATCCCGATCTGCGCCGGTTCAGAGTGGCTTTAACCGATTTTTGGCGACATTGAAAGCCTGATCCCTGATGCCTAAATCAATCTTCAGTCTTGATGTATGCAGCTTCTTCGTTGAACAGTAAAGGCCAGCTGCACAGCAGCTGGCCTTAAGAGCATTCTCAAAAGTTATTTTCCGAACTGGGCATCATTGTTTCCTGAGTCTGATGTCCACATTTCAAGCATGTTGATCGGGTCATTGAAGTCTGCAATCCATCCGTTTCTGGCTACATCGAAGTTTCCTGCTTTTCTTTCATTCAGGAATACAGACCATTCCAGAGTCTTGATCTTCATGTCGATTCCGACAACTGCAAGATCCTGCTGCATAGCTTCTGCTACAGCAACGTGAGCTGAGGATTCATTGGTTACATATTCAAAGCTGATCGGATTGGATGCATCAAGCATACCATCTGCAGTCATTGTGAATCCGGCTTCCTCTAATAGTGAAATTGCTTCTTCGACACTGGCGTCTGAGTATTCAGGATCGAAATAACCAGCACTTGCTTCAACTGGATAGGTGTAACCGTCATTATTTTCTTTGAAGACGCCGCCATTACCATCCATCATTCCTGCTGGAATGAAGGTGTTAGCAGGCTGCTGTCCTGTCTGAGCAATATTCTCTACAATGTATCCTCTGTCTATAAGAATTGCGATGGCTTTTCTCATGGCATTGGCCTGTTCTGCAGTTTTGCCTTCAAACAGCGGGCTCTTTACGTTGAAAGTCACATAGTAGGTTCCAAGCTGGTCTACGATGTTGAATTCAGGATTGTCAAGAAGAGCAGCGATTTCGTCTGTTGGTACAACATCGATAAAGTGAAGATCGCCCGAATTGTATGCAGCAAATATTGCAGCATCGTCATCGCTGAGCATCAGTTCAAGTTTTTCGATGGTTACCTTGTCTGCTTCATAGTAGTTCGGATTTTTGACATATACCATATTTTCGTTGTGGCTCCATGATTCTAGTGTATAAGCACCGTTGGATACAAATCCGGCTTCAAGTGCCCATGCTCCAGGATTGGTAGCGTAATCGGCAGCACCTTCAACCGCTTCCTGCTTAAGTGGAAGATAGGTCGGGAATGCGACCAGATCCAGGAAGTAAGCTGTAGGAGCAGCAAGAACTACTGTAAGTGTTCTGCCGTCTTCAGAAGCTGTAACCTGAAGATCATTGTCGTCAAAACCTGCAATGGCGTTGAACATGTAGCTGTAGTCAGCTCCTGTTTCAGGATTGGCTGCACGCTTCCAGGCATATTCAAAGTCCTTGGCAGTAAGTTCTGAACCGTCGCTCCATTTGAGTCCTTCTTTAAGAGTGAACTCATAGGTAAGACCGTCTTCTGACTCTGTGTAGTCTTCTGCAAGAGCAGGCGTCAGTTCGCCGTTCTCATCATAGGTGAACAGTCCAACAAATGTATTGGCTGCAAGAGTAGCTCCGTCTACAGTACTGTTTAGAGCTGGGTCAAGTTTGTCGGGTTCGCTGGCAAGCTGAAGCTTCAGAACGTTGTCTGGAGCTGTTCCATACATAAAGTACTTGGTACCATATGGGTTGGAGTAAATGCCTTTGACTTCCG
>DAMDIS010000062.1:0-13625 GCA_032100885.1 Proteiniclasticum sp. | reverse complement strand
TACATGGCTCATATCCAACCCTGCAGATTCGGATTCGGTAATGATCTTGTCCCCATGGATATCATCTCCGACGACTGTAAACATCTTTGTATGATTTCCAAGTCTAGCCAGATTTTCCGCAATGTTTCTTCCTACTCCACCGACAGAAAGGTTAACCTCGCCCGGATTGGAGTCGTATTTTCTCAGTTTCGTAAAAGGATATCCGACGATGTCCATGTTTGCGCCACCGATTACGGAGACATGATCTCTCTCATCAATGACATATCCTCTGCCTCTGATAATGCCTTTTTTTATGAGGTTTGTGATATGAACAGCTACCGATGAACGTGTGATATTAAGAAGATCTGCGATTTCCTGCTGTGAAACAAATGGATCACCTTTAATGATCTCGATAATTTCTAGTTCTCTCTGTGTTATAATAATCACCGCCTTTTTATAAGCAAAAGCTCAATAATTAAACTTATGCTTATATTATAACCAAATGTATTCTGTTTTTCAACCCCCTACCTGACTTTTTTCCAGATTTTCATAAATGTTTCCAAAATGGAGCAGTTCATGAGTATCTCATTGACAGATAAAGTCGCAGTTTTTTCCAAAATAAAAAACCATGACATTTCGTCATGGCTGTTTATCTTCTGATGTCTGTAAGCAGGTTCTGGTACTCTTCGCTGAGCTTTTCAAGTTCAGTCTTCGTATCTGATGTCAGTGTCCCAGAAATTGTTTCAGTAATTCTGTTTTCGACATTTTTGAGCAGTCCTAATGTTTCGTACTTAGCCAGATAGGTCCCTACAAGAATATCCAAGGTTGCGCTGTTCTCTTTGAGCTCATTGACCTTCGATACATCAAGAACTGTATTGACCAGTTTGTTGAACACATCTCCAAGTCCGAGACCTTTGGCGAACCGGTTGATTCTTAGTGTAGTCAGGCTATTGATGTTGTTCTCTATAAGAACACCCTGTTCTTCATAATTGACGATAACTGAATTGAATCGGTCTCTGTAGTTCTCAAGACGCATAAGTTCCTCCGCCTGAGCCTGCTGTTCTTTTTTCAGCTCAGCCTGAGTGATGCGATCCTGCTGAGTATCCACAGCAAATTTCACACCGTTATATGCAACAAAGACAAAAAGTGCGAGCATGATGACGAGTGTCATTTTGAGCACAATGGACTTTCTGGGTTTAGCGGGTATACTGTCGCGGTCATAGATTGCTTCATCACTGTTCTTTGTCGCACCTGCCGCAGTTTTAAAGGGCATACTCTGCTCTTCAATATATTCACGCCCATCGGCGTACTTTTTTCCATATGATAATCCCTGATCGACGTCTTCATAACGACCAAGACTGATTTTGCCGGCATTTAAAGGAAAAGCGCACTGATTGCAGTATTTGCTTCCTTCCAAATTCATTTGCCCACAATTTGAACATTTCACGATCCATCACCTACTTCGTTTATGAACTCAGTATAATCGATTCAGTTTATATCATTCTTTTCAAAGGATTAATTATTGCTTAAATTTAAAGGGATATGCGCCCATACTTAAATCAAAAGCGGTCTGGAGATGAACTCTCCAGACCGCTGCCAGACTTAACCTAGCGCAACATCGAGTACCATCATGATGGTGAACCCGATCATGACACCCCAGGTTGCATAGTCAGAATTATTATTGGACTGAGCTTCAGGTATAAGTTCCTCTGCTACAACATAGATCATAGCACCGGCTGCAAAACACAGCGCAAAAGGAAGAAGACTTCTTATGCTCAGAACAAGGAGTGCACCTAGTACGCCTGCGATTGGCTCAACGATACCTGATGCCTGTCCGTAGAGAAATGCTTTGCCTCTGCTCATCCCTTCTCTTCTGAGCGGGATGGAAACAGCTGCACCTTCAGGGAAGTTCTGCAGACCGATACCGATGGCCAGGGCAAGAGCTCCTGCCATGGTTGACGACTCGATTCCAGCTGCCACAGCGCCAAAGGCAACACCTACAGCAAGTCCTTCCGGAATGTTATGAAGCGTGATGGCCAGAACCAGAAGGATACTTCTCTGAAGAGAAGTCTTTGGTCCTTCCTTCTCTTTCGGTGTCAGGCCAAGATGCATATGAGGCAGTGATTTATCCACGATGAAGAGGAACAGTCCTCCACTCATGAATCCGGCAGCCGCGATCATCCATGGGTTGAAACCCATCTCCTCCGCCAGATCAAGTCCGGGACTGATCAATGACCAGAAGCTGGCTGCGATCATTACTCCCGCCGCGAATCCGAGCATGGTATCAAAGACCTTTTTATTGATGGATTTGAAGAAAAAAACAAGTGACGAACCTAAAGCTGTTACCCCCCAAGTAAAAAGGGTTGCAATCAGCGCTTGTGTTGTTGGCTGAAACTGCTCAAAAAACTCGATCATTTCTTCACCTACTATTTATTATACTGATTAGTTCTCTTCGAAGTTTTCATCAAACTCCGCATTATGATAGACATTGTCCACATCATCGTCATCCAGCAGTTTGTCGATCATCTTCTGGAACTGTTCTGATGTCTCCAGATCAAGACTTGTGGTGACATTTGGAATCATTGTGATTTCGCCTTCAAGGATTTCAATCTTCGCACCGAGGATGGCTTCCTTCACCCCTTCAAAAGCTTCCGGTTCTGTAATGATCTCATAAACATTGTCTTCCGAAATGAAATCTTCGGCTCCGCTGTCCAGAGCAAGCATCATGAGTTCTTCTTCATCGATTTCATCGGTCTTCTCAATAATGATCTGACCCTTCTTGTTGAACATGAAGGTGACCGATCCTGTAGTTCCAAGATTACCGCCGAATTTATCGAAGCTGTGTCTTACATTTCCTGCAGTTCTGTTCTTGTTGTCTGTATAGGCTTCAACAATAACCGCAACACCGTTTGGTCCGTATCCTTCATATACAATTTCTTCATAGTCTGCACTGTTGCTTTCTCCTGCAGCCTTTTTGATCACTCTGGAAATATTGTCATTCGGCATGTTCGCAGCCTTTGCCTTTGCAATGACGTCTCTTAGTTTGGCATTGGTATCCGGATTTGCTCCGTCTTTTGCTGCCATCATCAGTTCCTTACCGATCTTGGTGAATACCTTTCCTCTTTTGGCATCCATTTTACCTTTTTTCGCTTGAATGTTGTGCCATTTTGAATGTCCTGACATGCTTTTATCCCTCCAATTTCTTTACAAGAAACAATTATATCACTTCAAAATCTCTTCTTCAAATCAGTTTTAGAAGACGATCTCCATCTTTATAGAAAAGCTCCTCCTGGTCCATGCTGATCTTGACATTCCCTGATGTCAGATTCATGATTTCACCTGAGATTTTTCCCACCTGATCCGATTCCAGATATATAGTCACTTTAACCTTGTCTGTATAATCCACACTTACGATTTCGATGTTCTTTTCTTTTAAATGATGCTGAATCCTGCCCAGATGGTCATAGTCGATGATCATTTCCATCTGGAATCCTGCTACTCTTTCTATGATTCCTGCGCCGGAAATGGCTTCAGAGGCGCCTTTGACATATGCACGAGTAAGTCCTCCTGCACCGAGCAGTATCCCGCCGAAATATCTGATCACAACGACACAGACATTCTTCAGCTCATTTTTCTTTATGACCTCTAGGATCGGAATTCCACCTGTCCCCTGAGGTTCTCCGTCATCACTGTAGCGCTGTATATTCATGTCTTCGCCTATGGTGTACGCATACACATGATGTCTGGCATCTTTGTACTTGCTTCTCACTGACCCGATGAATTCCTTGGCTTCCTCTTCGCTGAACACCCGGCTGGCCAGACCGATAAACACTGACTTTTTTTCAATAAATTCGGTTTCCACTGTATTTCCTACTGTTTTGTAACTCATTACAGACTATACACGTTCTCTTTGATGAGTTCTTTTCCTGTTGGGGTCTTGACCGCCCTGTAGGATCTTTTCAGAAGATTTTTTTTGTGAAGAAGGCTTAGAATTCCTTCCATCTGGATTTCGAAGTTATTGAAGAAGTCATCCTGTATGATTTCTCTGGCACTCATGGGACTGGATTTTCCCCGGAAGTAAGTCAGTATGATTTCAGAAGCCTCTGTGATTTCCTTGTCTATGGTTTTTTTGAGATATTTATTCACACTAATGATTTTTTCTTCCAGTTCGCCTCCTGATACCAGGTATAGATATCTGTCGGAAAAATCCTGATCCAGACCCGCAACGATGCTGATTGTATCCTTTGAAATCAGATATCCCCTTGAATTGACATAGACCGATGCATAGAGCTCCATGGATTCAAGAAGAGTGTTGAATGCTCCGTACAGATTTCTGTTATGGAGAAACTTGTCGGTGGAATCGATGCTTTTGATCAGACGACCCAAATAGGACAGGGTCCATTTTCTCCTGTCCATTTCCGGGTAGAATCTCGCATTGTTGTATCTTGTTGTGATTTCAGGATCCTTTGAAAACACCATTTTTGAAGACAGGAAGATGCGATGCAGAAAGCTGCCTTTGACTTCCAGTCCTTTAAGTGTCATAAATTCTCCTTTGCTCATGATTTTGAAATGAACAGGAACGCCATCTTCACTGGAATAGACATTTCTGATTCCTTTTTCGTCACCACTGTAGATGACAAAAAAATCGATATCCGAGTTCTCCCACAAGTCACCAGTCACCATGCTTCCAAAGACAAACGAAGCCAGGATATCCTTAGTCTCGCTCATCGTCTGTGTCACCTGCTGGTATACTTTCTGATATTCAATGATTAGATTCCTCATCTTCTCCTCCTATGACGTAATCATCGTACTGGTGAAGCTCTCTTTGTGGGATCTTCGCTGTTATTTTCGTACCCGCTTCCTCATATTCCTCACTGATGATTGTGCCCTTTTCATGGACCAGAGAAATGAGTTTCTGCATATCATATGGAATGATCGCGTTTATCGTGACCATATTGTCGGGAAGCGATTGTGACATAGCCTCCATCAGTTTATTGAGATTTGTTCCGTTTTTGGCGGAGATCTCCACGATGGGATACTTGTCCTTATATAATTTCTCCACATCTTCGGTTCTGTAGCTCTTGCCTTTGTCGATCTTGTTGAGCGCAATGATCCTGGGTGTATCACCTGCACCGATTTCTACAAGCACCTCATCTACAGCAATCGCCTGGGCATAGCAGTCGTCCACAGAAGCATCGATGACATGCACAAGAAGATTGGAATAAATGACCTCTTCAAGTGTCGACTTGAAGGCTTCTATAAGATCATGAGGAAGTTTTCTGACAAACCCTACCGTATCAGTTAGCGTGACAATTCGCTTGTCATCAAAGCTGATTGCTCTTGTGGTCGTATCCAGCGTGGCAAAGAGCATATCTTTCTCGAAGACTTTTTCCTTGACCAGGGAATCTTTTGATGCGATTTCTGCTATTGCATTTCGAAGGGTCGATTTTCCCGAGTTTGTATAACCCACAAGTGAGATTCTCGGAATTTTATTCTGATCACGGTTTTCTCTCTGAACCTGTCTGACTGCAACCACTTTCTTCAGCTCATTTCTCAAATCGTTCACACGCCCTCGGATCTTTCTTCTGTCGATTTCAAGCTGCTGCTCCCCAGGACCTCTGGTTCCTATTCCTCCTCCGGTTCTCGACATGACTGTCCCAAGACCGATGAGCCTTGACATTCTGTATTTCAGCTGAGCAAGTTCCACCTGAAGCTTGGCCTCCCGGCTTTTTGCTCTGCGCGCGAAGATTTCCAGAATAAGAGTGGTCCGGTCTATGACCTTTACCCCAATTTCATCTTCAAGATTACGGATCTGTGAACCGCTCAGTTCATCATCGGCGATCACAAGATTGCTTCTTGAAAGCTGAAGCACATTCCTGATTTCACTGACCTTTCCCTTACCGACATAGAAAGCATTGTCCTGAGTAGCCCGGTTCTGAAAGAGGATATCCCCAACAGAGACATCAGCCGCTTTTGCAAGCTCTCTGAGTTCCTCAAGACTTTCTTCGTTATCCAGTCCGATGAGGACTGCTCGTTCATCTTCCTCTTCAAGATCTTCAGCCTCCAGAAGGAGCCCTTCATTATATGTTATGCGGTCGATGACATTAAATCTCTGCGCATCCTCTAGTGACATATCCACAAGAGGCATGGAAACTGTGCTGCTGTCTCCAATGGACACTTCTATGACTTTTCCTTTACGATCTATAAGGACACTGATTTCTCTATTCGTTTCTCGGGTTGCCTTAAGCATGATGTCGATGATTGCCGTATCCAAAAATGAATATTTCGCTGTCCTGATTTCGAAAATTTGTTCCAATTCATCCAATATTCTTTTTCTAACACCGTCTATATTACCTGTAATCACAAGATTTCCTCCTTTTCTTCAAGGTTCTTGACATATTCACATCAATTATATATTATTTACTTTAATATGTATACTTTGAAAGGAAACGGTGATTTGATCCATGGAAGATAAAGAAAGAAATATTTTGATAACTGAGGAGGAAATTCGTCAGAAGGTCAAAGAGACTGGGGCGCAGATAACTGAAGATTATCGAGGGAAAAAACTCTACGTGTTATCACTTCTAAGAGGAAGTTTTATATTCACCGCCGATCTGGTCAGAGCCATCGATCTTGATACAACTATAGGCTTCATGACCACATCTTCATACGGTCACAGCGAAACTTCACAGGGGATCTGCAAAGTCGTCTACGATGTTCCGGATAATATAGAAGGCTATGATGTTCTGATTGTGGATGACATCATCGATACAGGAATCACAATGGAGTTTGTGATCGGCTATGTCAAGGAGAAAGGTGCAAACAGCGTTAAGGTCTGTACTCTTCTGGATAAACCATCAAGAAGAAAAGTGGAAGTGGAAGCGGATTACTGCTGTTTCGAAATCGAAGATGTATTTGTTGTAGGATACGGACTGAACTACGGAGATCATTACAGAAATGTACCTTATGTTTTCAACTGGAAATAAGATTCCATGCCCTTTCTGAGAGGATTGCGAAATATCATTGAATCTTAAGAGTTTAATAAAGATGCTCTACTAATAGTTAGAGCATCTTTTGTGTTATAATACATAGAGTAAATTTTTTACGGAGGTAAAAAGATGGTAAACAAACCCAATACAAGGAAGAATGGTAGAACCAATTCTTTCACTGTTTTCGCTAAATTTATGAAGTTCTTAATGATTGCAATAATAGTATCAACTATGGTCGGTGGATTATATGTAGCAAAAATCGTGCTGGAAATCGCAGAAGAAGCACCTGAAGTAAGCACCAGCCGTTTTCTGTCCCTTAATGAGCCAAGTATCATTTTAGATAACGAAGGAAGTCAGATGGATCTCATCCATACAGATGAAGTCCGTTTCCCCCTTGCACTATCGGAGATGGGCGATAATATCATTGATGCCTTCATATCCATAGAAGATGAAAGATTCTACAAGCATAAAGGTGTCGACTACAGAAGAACCATAGGTGTAACTATCCGTGATATCGTAGGTCAGGTCACCGGAAACCGTGACATGCAGGGTGGTTCAACCCTGACTCAGCAGATGATCAAGAACACTTTTCTTTCAAGAGAACAGAAATATGAACGTAAGATCAAAGAAATCTTCATGGCACTCCATGCCGAAAAGAGTCTGACAAAAGATCAGATACTGGAGACCTACCTGAACAGCATTTTCCTCGGTGGCCGTGCAAATGGAGTCGAAGCCGCTGCAAGGCAGTACTTCAACAAATCAGCCAGAGATCTTACAGTAGTAGAAGCTGCCTACATTGCCGGAACCACTCAGAGTCCGACCAGATTCTACGCTTTTTCAGAAAGTTCACTGGCAGATCCTGAAAAATACATCACAAGAACCAAACTTGTCCTTAATGCCATGCTGGACAATGAAAAGATCACAGAGGAAGAACATGGACAGTATATGGATGAACTCAATCTTGCACTGATGAGCGACGAAGAAAAAGCTCAGATGACCGCGGAACTTGATGCAAAACTGGCAGCTCAGCAGATCACAGCAGAAGAACATTCAAGTACCATGAACAAACTAGAAAGAGGACTGAATTTCCACCAGACAAGTATCGTTTCAGATAAATATAACTATGAGTACTTCACAAGACCTGTAATTGATCAGGTAAAAGAAGATCTGAAAGCACAGAAGGGATATACCGATGAAGAAATATCCGAACTTCTTTCCTATGGCGGACTCATCATACATTCCACAATGGATAGAGATGCTCAGGAATTTGCCCAGGCTACCTTAGCAGATTTTCAGAACATCAACGCGGAATACATGGATAAATATGAAGTCTTTGACCGTGGAAAAGGCACAATGGTTGTCGAAGAAGAGCGAAAAGAAGCGGAAGCAGCTTTTGCTGCTGTGGATTACCGAACCGGGCAGGTCAAAGTGCTCATCGGTGGACGCAGCACCGAAACCCCTTCCACACCAAACCGTTCCTATTACTCTCCTACCTTCACCCTCAGCTATCTGAGACCAGTTGGTTCCACAACAAAGCCACTGACAATCTATGGTCCTGCTCTTGAAACAGGAGCAATCACGCTAGGCAGTTCAGCTCTTGATAAACAGATCAACAAGAGAGCTGATGCAGAAATGCACAAGGCCGTAGCTGGTGACAGAGACGACTGGCCAAACAACGTCAATTTCAGATATACTGGCTACACCTCAATCAGAAAGGCGATTGTCAATTCCTACAATACCGTCTCAGCCAGAACCTATTATGCACTAGGTGCAGACAGGCTGAATATTTCAAAAAGCTTCGCAGAGAAGTTTGGCATACAGATTACCGATAACCTGACTGCATTAGGAAAAGGTACAGCTACATTTGCCATCGGCTCCAACTTCGAAATGAACAAGGACGGCGGTAACCCGCTGATCATGGCCGGTGCCTACGGCGCTTTCGGTAACAGCGGTATCGTCACGGAGAACATTCTTTATACCAAGGTGACCGACAGTTCAGGAAATATCATCCTGGACAACATCCCTAAATCGGAGCAGGTCATCTCCGCGCAGAATGCATATCTGCTCTATGATGTCATGAAAGATATCGTGAAGAACAATGTGCCAAGAACAAGACTGACCGCAATGCCCATAGCGGGTAAAACAGGTACAGCGACCACAAATACCGAAAACCTTGCTACAGACCTCTGGTTTGCTGGACTTTCCCCCTACTACTCAGCATCAATCTGGATCGGTTCGGACAGACCAAGTCCGATCCTGAAGCCTGGTTCAAATGGTAGAGTAAATTCATACATCACACAGACAGCATATGGAAAAATTATGGAATATCTCCACCAGGGACATGAAGTGAAAGACATTTCCAGACCTTCTGGTATCACCTCAGCTTCATTCTGTATGGAGTCTGGCGGTATACCTAATGAACAGTGTTATATAGCGGGAACAGTATCTAATGATCTGTTCGTATCCGGCACAACGCCAAGAGAAGTATGTGATGTTCATACCTATACCCCACCAGTGATTGATCCTATCCCCGAACTGCCAGTTCAGCCAGTAGATCCTATAACTCCACCTGCTCCTCCTGCCAACAACGGCAATGGAAACGGTAATGGAAACGGCGGCGGAAACGATTAATCTCACCCCCACATTTATATTGAAATGAAATTCCCGTCATAGAACGATTATTCTATGACGGGAGTTATATTTTAGAAAGAAATTACCATCGTAGGTCAGTTGGTTTTTAGGTATAATTTAATTATCGATCGATCAGTATGCAGGAAGGTGTCAGAATGGATAAAGAAAAACAGCTTATCGGATATATATTAAATGCGACAATAGATGAAATACTTGAAAATATTGAAGAGCTCCATCCCGTCGATTTTCTTGAAGCGCTTCAGGAATATGACGGAAACCCTTTAGACCTGCTTCAGAAACTGCCAAACGAATATATCGCCATGGTCATAGATGAATCTGAAATAGACGAAAAGTACGAGCTGCTGTCCATGTTTCCTCCGAAGCAGAAACAGGAAATTGTATCTTTCATGTCTTCTGATGAACTGGCGGACATGCTTGGTACCATTGATGAAGATATGCAGCAGAACATCCTTGACGGTATGGAAGAAGAACACCGTGAGGAGATGAGAGAGCTTCTATCCTTCAGTCCAGAGACCGCAGGTGGTATCATGGCCACAGAATTCATATCTGTGAAAGAGAATATGACTATTGATGACACGCTTACTTTTCTAAGAGAAATCTCCCCTAATGCCGAAACCCCCTACTATATTTATGTTCTTGATGATTCGGATGTACTAAAAGGAATTGTGCCCATAAGGGCAATCCTGACCTCACTTCCAGAAGTCATTCTGAAGGATGTCATGCTGGAGAACATTGCGACCATACCTGTGAATATGGATCAGGAGGAAGTTTCGAATATCTTCCAGAAATACGGATACATGGCTATGCCGGTTGTCGATGAAGATCATGTCATGCTTGGTGTCATCACTGTTGATGACATTATGGAAGTCCTGTCTGACGAGCATACTGAAGATATGTACAGGCTTGCAGGTCTTGATGAAGAAGAAGAAATCGACGGTAGTGTGGTGGATTCCATCAAAAGCCGACTGCCCTGGCTCCTTGTCAATCTTCTGACGGCAATTCTTGCCTCTGCTACGGTCAGCCTCTTTGATGCCACCATCGGCAGGGTTGTAGCCCTTGCTGTGTTCATGCCTCTTGTTACCGGTATGGGCGGTAATGCGGGGACACAGACCATGACTCTCATGATCAGAGGTATCGCCCTTGGTGAAATTTCCTATGAAAACAAAAAGGCCATCCTCAAGAAAGAGTTTCTGGTCGGTATTTTTCACGGCATAGCCCTAGGCGGTGTCATTGCTGTCCTTGGTGGTCTATGGGAAGGAAACTGGATGTTCGGACTTGTCATTGGAGTTTCAATGTTTCTCAATATGGTTGTGGCGGCACTTTCCGGTTATTTTGTGCCTAATGTGCTCAAGAAACTCAACGTTGACCCCGCTCTGGCATCAGGCGTCTTTGTTACAACCATGACCGATGTTCTCGGGTTCTTTTTCTTCCTCGGTTTCGCAACAATTCTGATCAGCTATCTCGTATAGTCCTGAATATAAAATGAAAACTGGAGCTCTCCGAAATTTTCGGTAAGCTCCAGTTTTCATTTTAGTATCCCAAAGAGAATGGAAGGATGATGACTTCGATCCTGTCCTTTACGGCCTGTCTTTTGATGAGCGTATATTCGCTGCAGATACGGTCGGAAGATCTGCAGTCTGTACATTCCCCCGTCTTCACACAGGGTGTGTCACGATTCAGTCTGACATTGTTTGCAGGCGCAGCTACAGATCTGACTCTGCTGATTGCATCATCCAGACTGCTCACAATCTTATTTTGCCCCACAATGACGAATACTTTGTCGGGACCATACAGCAGAGCGGCGACACGATTGCCGAAATGGTCCACATTATAAAGATGACCATCCAAAGTCACAGCATTTGATGAGGAAAAGTAGTAATCCGCAGTAAAGCTCTTTCTGTATACTTCCTTCTTTTCCTCTGCTGTTATGCCTTCTTTGTACCGGTCAAAGAACTCCACATTGCGGTTTCTGATGTATTGAATGAGATCCAGTTCAAAGAGCGTCTGAGAACCGCCTACGGCTATCTTGCTGCCATCCTCAATGACTCCGTCGAGATAAGCGGTTAGCTCCTCTCTGTTTTTAAGAAACGTTCCTTTCATGTTGTTCTTTTCCAGGTTTTTTATGACTGTCGCGATTTTCTCTTCATAGATATGCTGTAAGTTGAAATCCATTTTTCTCCCCCAATCGTTTGATGTATAAATTATATCCCATCCCCACCTTTAATAAAACCTCTCTCAAAGTTTTGAATTCCAAAACTTTTCGAATTAAATATGATACAATCTAATTATCAAGAACACGATTTGGAGGTACTCATGATTGCAATTGTCTCACCTTCTAAAACCATGAAGGAAGAAAAAGTCGACATTAAAACGACTAAACCTAAATTTATTGAGGATACAAACATTCTCGCCAGTGAATTGAAAAAATATGGTGTGCAGGATCTTGAAGAACTCATGCATATCAGCGCTGATCTGGCTAAGCTTAACCATGAAAGATTCCAGAATTTTGATAAGGCCAAAGCCTATCCGGCATTATACCTTTTCAGGGGTGATGTTTTTAGAGGTATCGATGCAGATACACTTAAGGAAGAGGAGGTCTCCTATTTAAACAGTCATCTCAGGATTCTTTCAGGTCTCTATGGCGTGCTGAAGCCTCTGGACAAGATCAGACCCTACCGCCTTGAAATGGGTACAGGTCACAACAACGAACGTGGTAAGGATCTTTATGCATTCTGGGGCGTCAAGGTGAAAGAATATCTCGAGAAAGAGGCGAAGGACAAAATCCTGATCAATCTGGCCTCAAAAGAATACAGCAAAGTCATACTTGCCAAAGACATCAACCTCGATGTATATGATATTGAGTTCAGAGAAAAGAAAGAGATACCCAATTGTTGCCTACTACGCCAAGATCGCACGTGGAGAAATGGCAAGGTACATGGCCGTAAACAATGTGACAGAAGTAGAAGAACTTAAAGGTTTCAACTACAGCGGATACACATACAACGAGAAGCTGTCAAAGGACAAGGTTCTGGTGTTTACCCGATCGCAGAATTCAAAATAAAAAAATCCCGTAGCTTATGATATCATCATATCGCTACGGGATTTTAAAATAATCAGGTGCTCAGCAGGAAGTCGCTCAAAACATGATTGGAGAATTCCACACCTTTATCGGTAAATCTCAGATACTCTTCTGTATCTTCCAGCAGTCCGTCATTAACATGCTTCTTTATCACTTCTTCATAGAGACTTTCCATGGTCACATTGAAACGCTCGTTAAACCTTTCTTTCTTTATACCTTTAAGCAGACGCATGCCCATAAACACAAATTCCTCAACATCCTCCTCAAAGGAATTCTGATGATCGCGTATGGAGGCTGTACCTTCTTCTTCCATTTTACGTATGTATCCTTCGACGGTACGGACATTTTCCTGGCGCTCGCCGTTAAGATACTCATGTGCTGAAGTTCCGCATCCTGCGTAATCGCGTCCCTCCCAGTATCTGATGTTATGCTGGCACTTTTTCCCAGGCATAGCGTAGTTTGAGATTTCATAACGCTCATATCCGCTTTTCTTGAGCGTATCGATGATCATGGTATTCATGATCCGCTCAGTTTCCTCATCTGGAAGATTCAGCTCGTTTTTCTTATGTTTAAAATAGAACGGCGTAAATTCTTCTATGATCAGAGAATAGCATGAGATATGGTCGGGTCTGAGGTCAAGAACATCATCAAGTGTTTTCTTCAAAATTTTGATGTTTTCATTTGGCAGTCCATATATGATATCCACATTGATGTTGTCAAAGCCCAACTCTCTCAGCATGAGATAGTTTTTCCTGAATTCATTGAAGGTGTGAATCCTTCCGATATCCATCAGGATATGATCATCTGATGACTGAAGGCCTATGGACAGGCGATTAACCCCCATACTTCTAATGACATGAGCCTTTTCTTCTGTCAGATTGCCCGGGTTGCATTCCATGGTGAACTCATACTCATCAGTCAGCCTG
>DAMDIS010000061.1:13938-14388 GCA_032100885.1 Proteiniclasticum sp. | reverse complement strand
TCTGAATGGAGATCCGCTTGTCGTTGATGCTGACGGCTTCCGCACCAGCAAATTTCAGCTCATTTACGATGTACACAAGCTCCGCATCTGTCATGAAGTTGAAATTCTGAGGATCAAGTACAGGATCAGTGGGCTTCAGTGTAATGGTGATACCTGGTCCATGAACATCCACGAGGCCCAGAAGCATTCTGGATTTATCCAGTTCATCCTTCAGAAGAAGATTGGCTTCATCTGTAGATGCCGCAAAAGTCTCAAAATTTTTCAGATCTTCAGTAAGTCTGTCGTTAAGCTTGATCATGGCTGTCTTCTCTTCTTTGAGTATTTCAATTTCATGGAGAAGATCTTCTGTCTCCTGAACAGTCAGTTTTTTTACCGGATTTTGTATCTGTTTGTACTGGTACGCCAGAAGGAATCCTAAAACCACAAAGACCAGCGCCAGTACCCATTGTT
>DAMDIS010000061.1:8205-13928 GCA_032100885.1 Proteiniclasticum sp. | reverse complement strand
TCTGCTGTTTTTATTTCTTTCCATTTCTATCCTTTTCTCTAACCATCACTGTTTTCGGATGATTCTTCATCTTCAGTAGGTTCAGCAAGCTTGGTTTCATCAAACACAACAGGTTCGTCCACATAGGATATATCCACATAACCTTTGACAGACTTCAGATTCCCTTCAGCAATGATATTGATTGCCGCATTCAGCTTTTCCTTTAATGAATCGGTATATCCGAGCCGTATCTCCAGATCGTTGTAGTAACTCCTGATGTTTTTCATGTCGCTAAGGTCGATCTCCGTGAATATGACTTCACTGATATTTCTCTCCTGCAGATACCGGAATTCTTCGAGGACTTTCATTTTTTCGGGAGATTCAGCATATAGGTTTTCACCAAGTCCTGGAAGTTCCACCTGATCGGTCAGTGTCACACCATCTACCTTGTTTGCACCAGTCTCCAGGAGTGTTCCTTCACGGGTGAGCAGACTGATGACACCGTCTTTGTAGTAATTGACTTCCGCCTTTTTCTCCTTGACGGCTATTACAATCGTAGAAGGAAACCTTCTGGATATTCCGATGTCTTCCAGGTATGGCTGCTTCCCGATGCTCTCCTCCAGTTCATCTGAGGAGAAGAGGAGAATGTTGTCGCCTATGAGTCTGTTCCCTTCTTCTTCAATAAGTGAAGAAGGAATATTCTCGTTTCCCTCTATGATGATGCTGCTGATATCAAAATATGGGGCGTTGGTCACGAATATCCCCAGAGAGATCATCATGATGGAGAGAAGAAGTATGGTCATTCTTCTTCTGCGCTTTTTCTTTCTCTTTCTGATTCGTTCCTGAACTTCTTGTAAGCCCATTGTTATCACTTCCCTCAGGTATCACTATCTTCTGTTTCCGCTGTTTTTCATTTTTGCAGTCCCCGGTTCTGATTCCTCATGGGACTGTCTCGATATATTCAAAAGAACACCGACGGCTGCAAGATTAACCACAAGTGAAGTACCACCTGCACTGATGAACGGCAGTGTAACACCTGTGACAGGAAATGCGCCGATAACTACCGCAATATTGATGAGAGACTGCAGTGCAAAAACTGCTGTAATGCCTATGGCCAGAAGTTTCCCGAAACTGTCTCTGGCGTTCAGTGCAATTCTTATCCCTCTCCAGATGAGTGTCATAATCATCAGAATGAGAATCATACCGCCAATCAGACCCAGTTCTTCCACAACAACTGCAAAGATGAAATCATTCTGGGCTTCAGGCAGCCAGAACGCCTTCAGTCTGGACATTCCGATTCCCTGGCCGAATATGCCTCCGCTAGTCAGTGCATATAGAGACTGAACAAGCTGATGACCAGCACCCTGCGCATCTGCAAAGGGATCGCCGAAATTCAGAAATCTTCTCATTCTGTAAGGTTCCAGAACCATTGCTCCTACAAGTCCAGCCGCACTGATTGCGATATAGGCGGCATTCTGAAGGAAGGTCGCTCCTGAGAGAAAAATCATGATGAGTGAAGTGATCATAACAATTGCCCCTATGGAGAGATTGCTCTGAATAACAATAATCACTCCGACAAAAACCACCGCCATGACAAATACTTTTCTTGAAGGACCAACCGGTTTTTTCGGGTGACTCTCCAGTCTTTTCAGTGTATTGGCCGCATAGAGCACCATAACGAATTTTGCAAGCTCTGAAGGCTGAAGTGACAGAGGTCCTAGTCTGATCCATCTGCTTGCACCTTTGGTGGGATCAAACAGGATAACTGCAACGTTCAGGATAAGCACAGCAAAAACGGCCAGTTTCGTCAGCTGCATGGAGTATCTGTGATAATTGAAATTGCTGAAGCCCACGATCATCAGAGTGAGACCGATCACGGCAAAGAAACCCTGTCTCATCACATCACGATAAGCGGCAAATCCTTTTGCCACATTCTCATAGCTCGATGCGCTGTAGACCATAAGGAGTCCGAATAGGACAAGAGCTATGGTTACAGCAAGCAGAACGAAGTCAACTTCCTTGTATTTCACTTTTTTTCTTTTATGTCTCCTGCTCTTTGAGGGCAAGTCATTTCTTTTCATCTTCTGTCTGGCATTTTCCATGACTTCCTCCTACTTCCATTTGTGCTGACCCTACATGAGCAGATAAGTGATGATGACCATGATCAGCGTCACTAGGGCAAAAACGACAACTACTTTATTCTCTTTCCAGCCCAGTGCCTCAAAATGATGATGGATCGGTGCGATTTTAAAGAATCTTTTTCCTGTTTTCTTGAAGTAGAGAACCTGTATGATTACAGACAATGTTTCCACAACATAAATCAGGCCAACAAGAATGAGCAGAAGTTCTGTCCTTGTCATCAGTGCCATAATACCTACAGCACCGCCCAGTGCAAGTGATCCTGTATCACCCATAAACACTTTGGCCGGGTACTTGTTGAAATAAAGAAACCCAAGAAGTCCTCCGATGAGTGTCAGTGCAAAGAAGAACACTTCCCTGTCCCCTGACCGCCATGAGACGAGCGCATAGAACATCACAACGATTATGGTTACTGTTGAGGAAAGACCGTCTATTCCATCTGTCAGATTAACAGCATTGGTCGCTGCCGCAAAGAAGATGACAACGAACAGAATATAAAGAAGTCCCAGATGAATCTCGTAATTTACGAACGGAATCATCAGACTTTTATAATCAAATCCGTAATAGAGTACACTTCCCGCAAGTAGACCGAAAATAAGAAGGTAGAGCATTTTATTCTTTGCGCTCAGTCCGTCTGAAGACTTCTTCTTTACTTTAAGATAGTCATCGAGAAATCCGATCAGTGCAAAGCTTAAGGTGACAAGGATCATAAATGCGACTTTGAAATCAAATCCCGAGAGAATCATGCCCACAAGTGTTAGAACACTTAGAAAGATGAATCCGCCCATACTCGGAATACCCTGTTTTGTCAGGTGAGACTTTGGTCCGTCGAGTCTGACGTTCTGCCCGAATTTGAAGCTTCTCAGCTTGTCTATGATATAAGGTCCGATCATCACCGCGGCAACCATGCTTAAAACAAGAGAAATCAGTGCTGTCTCCATCAGTTTCTACCTCCAAGTTTTTCAAGAACAGGGATAAAGCGCTCGAAGTACATTCCTCTAGATGCTTTGATGAGAACAGTGTCATCGGTTTTAATCAGTTCACCGATTTTTTCTTCTGCCTCCTCAAAGGTCCTGAACCCTACAGCTTCATCACCATAGACTTCAACCATCTCTTCCATATGCTCACCAACTGCAACAAAAAGATCAATGTTCCTGCTCTTTGCATGATGGGCAACCGATCTGTGTGCATCTGACGATTCGGCACCAAGTTCTTTCATAGTTCCGATGACGGCAACTTTTCTGCCTGAAAAGTTTTCCAGATAATCAAGCGCCGCTTTAGTGGAATCCGGATTGGCATTGTAGCAGTCGTTGATTACAGTAAGTCGTTCCATTCTGATCAGATCCATCCTCATGGAACTCTTCATGATTTTGATATGAGAAAGCTCTTCGTCTTTTATACCCAGTTCCTTCGCAACAATATAGCATAAAATTCCGTTTTGTATATTATGCTTTCCCGGAATTTCCAGATGGATGATTTCTCTGTTTTTATTGACGGTAAATTCGATACTGTCTTCATTCACTTTCAGATTTCTTGCGATATAGTCTCCTCGTGTGAGGCCTCCGTAAAGAATACGATAAGGCTTGTCCTTTACAGATCTCAGATACTCGTCATCTCCGTTTAGTACAAGCAGAGAATCCTTGCTGAAAAAATCTGTGATCTCCATCTTCGCCTTCAGAATATTCTCCTGAGAACCGAGATGCTCAATATGGGAGAGTCCGATATTTGTGATCACTGCGATATCAGGCTGCGCGACTCTTGCCAAATTATGAATCTCAAGAGGAGCACTCATGCCCATTTCAAGAATGGCGTAATCAAAGGAATCATCCAGTGAGAAGATCATCAGCGGAAGACCCAGTTCATTGTTATAATTTCCTGATGTCTTGAAGACTTTATATTTTTTCGAAAGCATCCCATGAAGGATATCCTTAGTTGATGTCTTTCCGGTGGAACCTGTAATGCCTATAATTTTCAGATCCAGTGTTTTACGGTAATAATAGGCCAGATCAAGTATCGCCCGGTATGTGCTGTTCACCTTAAGCACTGCTTTTCCCTCAGGAACGTTCTCTACATCGATATGCTCAACTACAGCAACATTGGCACCTTTATTGAATGCATCCAGATACAGCTCATTACCATTGAAGTGTTCACCCTTTATCCCGATAAAAAGTGAATTGTCTGTTACGATTCTGGAGTCGATAAAAACAGAATCGAAACTTGCTTCAGGATTGCCGTATAAAGTTGCACCTAACTTCTCCGCGATTTCTTTAACTTGTATGGTTTTCATAATTTCCTCATCTCTTCCCATGGTTCATTTTTAGAATCAGCATAAAAAATTCCTAATCAAATATATCATATTCCTTGAGGCTATGGAGATATTTATACGAAAATAGCATGTGAATTCACATGCTATTTCTCATCATTTTAAGGAAAGATATTTGTCCATTTCCAAGATGATTTCCTTGGCCCATGGCGCTGCAACAACATTACCATAAATAGCATCTTTTGGATTATTAATGATGACAAGAACCGTCACCTTGGGATCCTGATATGGAGCACCGCCAATGAAAGATGAAATGAACTCATCGTCGGAATACTTCTGCTTTCCATTTTCATCCTTGATGATTTTCTGTGCGGTACCTGTTTTTCCATACACTGCAATATCTTCAATGTATCCTGCACTTCGATCGTTGCCTCCGACAACGCCATACAGAAGCTTAAGCATTCTGTCAGCGGTGTTTCTGCTTATGATTTCTTTTTCTTCAGACTCATTCAGCACTCTTTCCGTAAGATTTCCGTTCACATCCAGAAGTGTGGCTTTTTCACCTAAGTGAAGAGGATTCATCACCCCGCCGTTGGAGATTGTATTGATTGCATTCATCATCTGTACAGGACTGACTGTCTGTGCCTGTCCGATTGAAGAAGTTGCAAGATCTACAGGAGTCATGCTGTCTTTATTGAAGACAATGCCTGTAGTTTCTCCAGGAAGATCGATTCCTGTTTTCTGTCCGAACAGGTACGACTTGACGTATTCGTTGAATCTGTCGGCACCAAGTCTCTGTGCAATCATAATTGTACCAACATTACAGGAATTACGAAGAACATCTCCAAGAGACTGATCACCATGTCCTGAGCGGTTTACACAGTTGATTCTCACTCCGTTGACCATAATGTATCCGGGACAGAAGAAATGATCATGCTCGCTGACAACACCTTCTTCGATGGCTGATGACACAGTTACAATCTTAAAAGTTGACCCCGGTTCATAAGCATCGTTGACAGAGAAGTTTCTGGTAATGGCATCAAATTCTTCCTGTGTCCTTTGCTCTCTCGGATCACTCGGATTAAAATCAGGCAGATTGACCATACCGAGCACTCCACCGGTCTTCGGATCGGAAACGATCATGGTCACACTCTCGGCTTCATGTTTCTTCATGGCTTCTTCAGCCAGATTTTCTATGAAATACTGTACCTTCTCATCTATGGTCAGAATCAGATCACTGCCATCAATTGCTGATGTCTGCACCACGTCGGAATAAGGCAGCTCACGATTCTGTTTATCCACTTCAGCAATCTTGATTCCGCTGATGCCTTTTAAGGTCTCG
>DAMDIS010000061.1:7658-8180 GCA_032100885.1 Proteiniclasticum sp. | reverse complement strand
AGAAAGCTCTCGTTGGGATAATATCTGATGTTGTCGTATCCGATGATCAGGAAATTGATCCCTTCTTCATCGATGTATTCTCTCAGCAGGTCTATGGTATCTTTCTCGATCTTTCGTTTAATGATGATTCCATTGTTCTCTGCAGTGAGCTTCTTTACAATCTCACTTTCCTCTTCTCCAAGAATCTCTGCAAGCGGTGCAGCAAATTCTTCTGCAGTCAGTTTCTTTGACTCCAGCAGCCTTCTGAAGGTTTTCAGATCCGCATCAACTCTGTACGCTTCTGTTGTAGAAGCCAGAATTGAACCGTTGCGGTCCAATATATCCCCTCTTTTAGCCGGGATGGTGATTTCTCTGACAATCTGACTCTGTGCCTTGGAGAAAATTTCATCCTTTGCAATTACAGTAACATAAAACAGTCTTGCTCCCAGCCCTAAAAACAGCAGGAAGGTCAGTGCAGTTACCCACATATATCTTTTGTTATACATACTTCACCTCTATGTCTCTCGATCAGTTGGAAATATT
>DAMDIS010000061.1:5723-7648 GCA_032100885.1 Proteiniclasticum sp. | reverse complement strand
TTAGGCTCTGCCTGAACTGACTCAGTATCCATGAAATTGTTCTTTGCAAGGTCAACTTCAAGATAATCTGCTTTGTCCACTGAAACAAGTTCCAGAGCAATGGACTTCTCGGCGATGTCGCCTATGGAGGAAGCCTGAATGAGTTTCGCCTTCAGCGCTTCATTGCTTTTGACGGTTGCACGAGTGTCATTCTGCATCTGTACATACTCGTTCTGCATGTTGTAGATCATACCGCTTCTGAATATCGTAACAAAAAGACCTGTTGCCATGAAAAATATGGTGAGCGCTGCGCTCATCTTCATCTTGTTGTTTCTTGCCGCATTCTTTCTATGAAATTCTTTCTTTGATTTTTCGAGTCTTCTTCTTTCCTCTTCCTGCTCTCTCTGTTTCTCTCTTCTGATTTCAGGATTTGGAGCCGTACTTAAGTACTGTACCCGATTTGGTAGTGCCATCATCATCACACCTTTCTAAATATCCCGTAACCTATATTTTTTCCAAGACCCTCAATTTAGCGCTTCTTGACCTGGGGTTTTCTTCTATCTCTAACTCTCCAGGTAAGATGGGTTTCTTGGTCAAAATTTTCACTGTTGCTGTTTTCCCGCAAATACACGGCATGTTGCTCGGACATGTGCAGGGATACATCAGTTCTTTATAAGTATTTTTTACGATTCTGTCTTCCAGTGAATGAAAAGTGATTATCGCCAGTCTTCCCTCAGGCTTTAATCCATCCACTGCATCCAGTATCGTGTTTCTTATAATGGTCAGTTCTCTATTCACTTCTATTCTTATGGCCTGAAAAGTTCTCTTTGCAGGATGAGGACCTTCTCGTCTTGCCTTCGAGGGAATCGCCTTTTTTATGATTTCCACAAGTTCAAGGGTGGTCTCTATAGGTTTCTCTCCCCTTGCCTTGACAATAAACTCTGCGATTCTCTTAGCCCAGTTCTCTTCCCCGTAATCACGTATGATTCGGTAAATATCTTCTTCCTCGTAGCTGTTGATGACCTCATATGCAGTTAAATCATCTTCCCTGTTCATCCTCATATCAAGAGGTGCGTCCTTCATGTAGGAGAACCCTCTCTCACCTTCATCAAGCTGATAGGATGAAACACCTAAGTCCATGAGTATTCCGTCTACACCTTCCGGTGCATGTTCCTCGATGATCTTCCTGATCTCTTCGAAATTTGAATGTACCAGAGTTACATTGTCATATTCCTTCAAAGCTTCTTTGGCATTATTCAATGCATCGGTATCCTGATCTATCCCTATGAGCTTCCCACCCTTAAGTCTTTTCAGGATTTCTTTGGTATGCCCTGCGCCCCCAAGAGTACAGTCGACATAAGTGCCGTCTTCTTTGATATTCAGTGCTTCCAGACATTCATCCAGAAGAACAGAGACATGTTTAAACTCCATAACTTCACCTATATTCCCAGTTCATTCATTTTTTCAGCGATGGCATCCATATCCATTTCACTCTCGTTATACGCTTCCCACTTCTCCTTGGACCACACTTCAACTCGATCCATCATACCAACGCTCACGACTTCACCATCTATTCCGGCATAGCTTAATAGTGACTGTGGAATCAGCACTCTCCCCATCTTGTCAGGTTCCATTTCATTGGCTCCTGAAAAGAAGAATCTCACAAAGGATCGGACATTCTTATCCGTGAGAGGCAGTGATTTCAGTTTCTGTTCAAAAATCTGCCATTCGTTCTTAGGATAGATGTATAGACAGGAATCAAGACCTTTAGTCATGATAAACTGCTCTCCTAATCCTTCTCTGAGTTTAGAAGGAATGATTATTCTGTTTTTCTTATCCATTCCATGGCTAAACTCACCGATCAGCATCTTTATTCACCACTTTCTACCACTTTTTACCACTTATAGGTCTATTCTACACAAAAAAATATAACCCTTCAATAGTTT
>DAMDIS010000061.1:5028-5621 GCA_032100885.1 Proteiniclasticum sp. | reverse complement strand
ATGAACTATATTTAAAATTTACACAAATTACATATTATTTTATTACTGAAATACAGACATTTTGAGAAATGTAAAAAAATAATCATGCAATCTGAAAACGATTAAAGACATTTGTATCGTTTAAAATCATTTTCTGTACAGTGAGATGTCGTCTTCAGATAAAATCCTTCCGCAGCAGCTGCAGAATGCGTGTTCTATTTGATGGTAACCTTGGTACTGCGGTCTTTGCTGAATATTTCATAAAATTTAGTCTCCACATCATTTATGCTGATATTCTTAATTTTTTCTACATAACTGAACAGATCTTCTCCATGAAGAAGCAGCCCCGTTGTAGAAACACCGATTCTATCCACGGAATTGAATATATTTACAAATTTTCCGGTCATGGCTTTTTTGATTCTCTTTAAATCTGATTCCATTTTACTGAAAAATTCCTTATCCGTTTTGATATGCTCTACATATTCTTCAATAAGGTTCAGCACCATTTCAGGGTCTCTTGACTCACCGCCGATGAACACCTCACCATGATCTTCTTCGAGGCTGATTTCACTGGAGAAACTGTCGTTGATCCGTCCATTTTTTATGTTTTCTTC
>DAMDIS010000061.1:618-4997 GCA_032100885.1 Proteiniclasticum sp. | reverse complement strand
GCCACTGAACCTACAAGCGTTTCTTTGAGCAGATCAGCACCCGTTCGTTTGACTTTGACGCCATAAATATAGTTTGGCACCTGAAGATTCATCTCAAGTACGGATTCATTTCTCACAGACTCATCCGGCTCCTTGTATTCTTTTTTGACCAGCGTAAGCGGTAGACCTGGCTCCACGTTCTCTTTAACGACATCTTCAAATTCCTCAATATCCAGATCGCCCACAAGGACAAGAATCATATTTCTGGGATTGTAGAATGCTTCATAACATTCTATTAGATCCTGTGCAGTCAGGCTGTATATGGACTTTACACTTCCTGCAATATCTTCCTTCACAGGATGAATGTGATAAAGTGCTTTCATAGCTTCGATATATCCCCGGAAACCGGGATGATCATCATACATTTTGATCTCTTCAGCAATGATCCCTTTTTCTTTCTCCACGTTCTCCTCAGTCAGATGAGGCGTAAATACCATTTTGAGAAGCAGCTTCAGATTCGGCATGAAATTGTCAGTTGTACTGAAATAGTAGGAAGTCTGGTGATTATTCGTGAAAGCATTCACGGAAGCCCCCAGTTCTGTAAATCTGTTAAACACATTCTCTCCGCCCGGCATTTCAAACACCTTATGTTCAAGGAAATGAGCGATGCCTTCCGGATATTTCTTGAAGGTTTCTCCCCCATCCACTGAAAACTCGACATCCTTGCTTCCATAGTCGGAAGTCAGAATGGCATAGGATTTGGTAAACCCCTTCTTTGGAATATAGTACACCTTCAGGGTATTGATTTCTGTCTCATATATTTTTTCATCTATAAACTTAAGCTCTTTGAACGTTCCCATTTTCATCCTCCCCGTCAAGATAATGTGCGCTGATGAATTCTATCTGTTTCGCCACTTCCATTATCCTTTCTTTTGTAACACTCTGAATCCCTTCAATGACCTCTTCAATGGTGTAGTCTATACCGAATACCCTAAGGGCAATCAGATAGCTTGAAGTGCTGTACATGGAATCTTCCATGGATTTAAGGGAACTGATCACTTTCATTCTGGCAGTTTCAAGATCATCAGTTGAGAACTCACCGATCTTCATTTTATCAATCTCTTCATCAATCAGTTTTCGGGCTTTCCCGAAGTTCTTGAAATCAAGTCCGCCACCAATGGTCATGACACCCGCAAACTTATCAAATGAAGAGTATATGGAGTACGCCAGTGAATGCTTCTCTCTCACTTCGTTGAACAGCTTTGAGTGCGCTCCTCCGCCAAATATGGAGTTGAACATGACCAGCGCAAAATAGTCTCCGCTGAATATTGAAATGTTTGTATTGTACAGAAGAGACATCTTGCCCTGATTGATTTTCATCTTCTCATAGACTTCGCCAGATTCCCGGTTGAAATCTCTTTCTCCTGAAGATCTGAGATTCTCTGTGACAATGCTGTTGTCCAGTATCTTTATGGAAGCAAGTTTATCCAGAACGTCCTCGTCCTTTTCGATGTTTCCCGATGCATAGCAGAAGGCCTGCTTTTTAAGCAGTTCTTCCCATAAGTTCTTCAGTACATCCTTATTCAGTTTATCCAGCTCTTCCAGGGTTCCATATTCAGGAACACGATAAGAGTCATTCAGTCCGATTTCCATGACTCTGCCCATGCTGTAGTGACCCTTATCATCGTAAACCGATTCGATGTAAAGTCTGTGATTCATGATTTCCTGCTCTATGATCTCATCATCAAAATCAGGTTCAATGAACACTGGTTGATAGATAATCTCATTCAGAAGATCGATGGCTTTCTGCCAGAGATCTTCATTGTAAAGCGTGAACCTGTTGTCCAGAAAACTGACATAAAAAATGACGAACAGTTTATTTCCGATTTTGCTCATTCCGATATCAAAATTTGCACCGTACATTTCCTGCAGATATCTTGCGATTTCCGAAGACGTGCGGAAAGATTTTGTGCCTCTTTTCAGCACCTGGGCAAGTACATTGTACCCCGTGACATTTTCTTCCAGGCTGACAGGAACCACGAGACTGATGGCATTGTTTTTAAATTTGGCTGTTTTTATTATTCCGATATTCTGCATTCTTCCTCCATGAATATGCCTTCAGGCATATCTTCCACCTTAATTGGTTGTATGAAATATATTATCACATATTTAACTGAAAATCTTCTTAAGGAAGCAGGTTTCCGAAAGAAGAAGCATCTCCCTTCAGAAACCTGCAAAATTCAGCTATTCAGTTTACATTCTCGAATCATCCACTGAATCGAGATACGCTTCGATTTCCGGCAGAATGGATGGAATGGTTTCTGGAACGAAGGGGTTCTTCAGACCGGCAAGTTCTACAAGCTCAAGGAATGGCTTGCTTCCGCCTTCTTTGCACAGTGCGACATAATCATCCCAGGCTTTGTCTCCTTCTTTTCTGCTTCTGATGAAGTACTGAAGAGCGCAGACCTGAGCCAGTGTATAGTCGATATAGTAGAAAGGTGAAGTGAAGATATGAAGCTGTTTGAACCAGAATCCTCCTCTATCGTAGAATTCATTGTCATCGTAATTCTTCAGCGGCAGATATTTCTTTTCGATTTCTCTCCACTTTGTCTTTCTTTCATCCGGTGTTGCTTCCGGATTCTCATAGACAAAGTGCTGGAATTCATCTACAGTTACGCCATAGGGCAGGAACAGCAGAGTGCCCTGCAGATGAGAGAACTTGTACTTTTCTGTATCTTCTTCAAAGAACAGATTCATCCAAGGCCAGGTGAAGAATTCCATGGACATGGAATGGATCTCACAGGCTTCATAAGTCGGGAAGCTGTATTCAGGCACTTCATAATGCCTTGATGAGAACACCTGGAAGGCGTGGCCAGCTTCGTGTGTCAGAACATCAATATCTCCGGAAGTTCCATTGAAGTTCGAGAAAATAAATGGAGACTTGAAGTCCGGAATATAGGTACAGTATCCGCCTGCCTGCTTTCCTTTCTTGTTGACAAGATCAAGAAGGTTATGTTCAACCATGAAATCAAAGAACTCCTTGGTCTCTTTCGAAAGCTCTTCGTACATTTTCTTTCCGTTGTCGATGATCCATTCTGGTGAACCCTTTGGGACAGCATTTCCTGTGGTGAATTCGATGGCTTCATCATAATATTTCAGCTCATCAAGTCCAAGTCTCTTAGCCTGTCTCTCTCTTAGCTTCACCACCAGTGGTACGATATGCTTGAGAATGGCTTCTCTGTATGTCTTCACTTCTTCTGGTCCGTACTCAGACCTTAAAAGTCCATCATATGCCATCTGGACATAATTGTCATAGCCTAGCTTTCTGGCCATCTTATGTCTGACTTTCACCAGTTCATCATAGATACGGTCAAATTCCTTCTCGTTTTCTTTGAAGAAACCGGAGTAAGCTTCATATGCCGCCTTTCTCACAGATCTGTCCGGATTTTCCATAAATGGTACCAAAGCTGAAAGATTGCGCTCTTCACCTTCAAAATTTATACTTGCCGAAGCGACCAGTTTTGAATACTCGGTTGAGAGACGGTTTTCCTCCTGCATGTCTTCAATGATCTCTGGTCTGAACGCTTTGACAGAAAGCTCAGCCAGGTTGAGCAGATGTCTGCCGTATTTCTCTTC
The DNA here is from genome assembly GCA_032100885.1 of Proteiniclasticum sp. Lineage (GTDB taxonomy): Bacteria > Bacillota > Clostridia > Clostridiales > Clostridiaceae > Proteiniclasticum. The sequence continues at coordinate 1,382 of DAMDIS010000061.1, read as the reverse complement.
AATGTCGTTTCTGAATGGAGTATTCAGTATGATGTGATAGAACTTGGTTGTAAGATCCTGCATTTCAGGCATCGACATGTCCACATATTCCGATTCCTTATCATAGAATTCATCCTTTGTATCTATGCTGTGTCTGATTTCAACAAGCTGAAACATTGACTCCACGTGCAGCCTGATCTGTATGAACTCATCCATTTTCTTCAGGAAATCATCTTTTGACTCTGCCTTTTCCATTTCCTCAAATATCTTCAGAACCTGTTCCTTGACCTCTGCCATTTCAGGTCTTTGATATTTGTAATCATTAAATTTCATAAAGTCGCCTCCTATAAATTATCGATATATGTTTCCTCCTGAATAAGCTCCACATCGAAGTTACTCAGAATAAAATCCGCCACTTTTCTTATGGTATCCGCTGCAATGTCCTTGCTGGAGGAAACTGCAGATAAACCCAGCACTATACTCTTATGATTATCCAGTTCCTCAGCTTCGATGACAGAAACATTGAACTTGTTTTTCACTTTGGCTTTTTTGCTGTTTACAATACTTCTTTTCTCTTTCAGGGAATGGACATAGCTGACCCTAAAATTCATTCTGGCTGCCGCCACGTAAATCATCTATAAGCACCACCCTAGCAGGAGCCGCATCCGCTCCATCAATTTTCAGCGGGAAAGCGGATAAGGTGTATCTGCCCTTTTCCACATCACCTGCATTCAGGTTTTCCATGATAATTATATCATTCTCCAACAGGATTTTATGCACATCGT
>DAMDIS010000061.1:0-608 GCA_032100885.1 Proteiniclasticum sp. | reverse complement strand
ACATCGTAGGGAGAATCTTGTTCTATCGAGTCATTAACTGTACCGACCATTCTGATTCCGCCCGCTATTAGAGACCTTGCTCTGTCAAGAGTCAGATATCCTTCTCTGGCAATCACTCTTTTTGTTCCCCTTGGAAGCATCTCATCGAATGAATCTATAACCATGACTTCTCCATAAAATAGAGAGAGGTCAAGATCATTCTGATTTTTCCCATCCTGTATAAAATGACTCGGGAAATCCAGATGTGTGCCTGCATGAGTATTGAAGCTTATGCTGTGAACAGAATAACCCGTTGTCGACACGCTGTGGACTTCACTGATCTTCACTTGAGGATCTCCATCATATACCGGCATATCGTTATACAGAGCCTTGGAGATGTCAATTATCCGAACAGGTGCAGTCGTATTGTCTGCAGCTGCATATGCTGTTCTTGTATCCGGACTGATGTTCAGATCCGATCTGCCTCTACCGGCTATACGATACATCGGTGCGTCGAACTTCAGGAAGTACTTGTTCTTAATATAGTAGTATACAAAGTAAATTGTAAAAACGATGTATAAGGCAACAAGAACGAGCCCTAGTACTTCATAGCCTGATCCGAGCAAATC
>DAMDIS010000060.1:0-14487 GCA_032100885.1 Proteiniclasticum sp. | reverse complement strand
CAGTTCAATAATCTTCTTTCCCTGCATTGTCTTGGTGGTGATGCTCTTTGGTTTCACAAAAAGCATCGGATGATGAGAAACAATAAGATTTGCACCTTTTTTCTTTGCTTCCTCAATCACACTGAAAGTGGTATCCATGGAGAACAGGATACCTTTTATTTCGGCCTTCTCATCTCCCACCATCAGCCCCACATTGTCATACTCTTCCTGATAGGATACAGGAGCATGTGATTCAACTAATTTCATAAAATCTTTAACCAGCGTTACCATCTCTCAATCTCCTTAGCTCATTAATTTTTTTATTCATTTCTACCTGTTTGTTTCTTGCGTTTTCTGACGATAAATCCATCTTATCCTGAATCTTTTCAAGTTCTCTTATGCTATCGTTCAGAAAGTCCTCCATGAGTGGGTGTCCTTTCCGATAAAGTATGTCCCCCACACTGTAATCCGCCAGTTTCCTAAGTGAAGCTGTTTTTTCAGGCACATATTTCACCATCAGGTACTCGTAATATCTGCGGTCTTCTTTAATCATTTCTTCATCCAGAATTTCAAAATGATTCTCATATAGGAACTTCCTCAGAATTTCCGGGTTTTGTGCAGGCTGTAGAAGCAGGAAATCAAGGGACCGTACAACTTCTGGAGCACTTGTAATCAGATCCTGTATCAGAATCCCACCCATTCCGGCTATAACCGCTCCATTGACTTCATCTGGTTTAAGGGTTTCAAGCCCGCTCCCCAGTCTGAAATCAAGATGAGATGCAACCCCTTCCTCCCGGGCATTCATCATGGCCTTCTCAAGCGGTTTCTTTTTGTTATCTGAGGCAATACCTCTGGTTATTCTGTTCCTCTTTAGAAGAGCGATAAGAACGTATCCATGGTCGGTTCCGATATCCGCCACAGCGCTGCATTTGGGGACCATTTTAACAACCTGATCCAGTCTTGAACTAATATCCATAAAAACTCCTTGTACTTCATATTCGATATTTTTATTATAACATTGATTTTACAATAGGATAGGAATAAGGATATTTGCCAGATTCAGTAATAAAAGTACAATGATCACCAGTGGAATGAGCATAACGCGATAGTAGTAGATCTTGTCTATTTTCGAGTAAAACTTCGCCAGAATAAATGCAATCAGGGCGACTGTAAATGCCATAATGCCATAGGCAACCGTACTGTCGACATATACCCTTGCAGGGACATAAGACAGCATTGATGTATCCAACTGACTGATTGAAACATACTCAGGCAGTCTGTCGAGATAAAGCAGCAAAATGGGAATTTCTACAAGAATGAGAACCATTACGGCATTAAGCAGAAAGAAATGTTTCAGCTTGTCTGCACTCTCTTTAATATCTTTATCAAGAACATCTCTTACGACAAATTCCTCTTTAACCCCATTCTTTTTTAAGAGTGCCGAAAACCCGGCCATATCTGCCGGAGAAATACCATAGTTACCTTTTTCGGTACCAAAGAAAATCGTCTTTTTCGAACTTGTGATATACATGTCCACTTTACCAAGTCCCTCAATATAACCTTTTCCCACAGAAAACCTTTTGCTTAGCATACCGGCTATACCACTCTGGTTGAGAAGAGTGATTCTCTCAGTGAAGAAAACAATCTTTTCTAGTTTTATATGTATATCGGTAAATCGGAAAATACTGCCTATGGTTAGTATGTCCTCTTCTATTTTATAGTATAAGGTCTTCATAAATAACAAGAAAGATGCTCCAACTGCAAGTAATGAAATGATGAGAAGCATCATTAAACTTTTCGTCAGAACATTATCACTGACCTGAAGTATGACAATCATGACGATCAAAGCAAATGCCAGCATCGTCACAAGTTTATTAATAAATTGCGCCTTCTCAGGAATAAATATCATGATAATCACCCAATATAATTATAGCATAGCCATGTGTATAGTTTTTGAAAGTTTGGTATCAAATTAGGTGTGTTTTAGATGATGCTCGAAATCCGATCAAATCATTACCATTCATAAGTTAACACAAAACCCGGAGCTTCGTGTTGTAAAATTCCTGTAAATCAGATGGGTTCATTTTTCTATAAAACAGCAGGAGCACCTTTACGGGTGCTCCTGCATAAAAAAGTTAATTAATCTAGATAATCTTTCAGCTTCTTGCTTCTTGAAGGATGTCTAAGTTTTCTCAGGGCTTTCGCTTCAATCTGTCTGATTCTTTCTCTTGTTACATTAAATTCTTTACCAACTTCTTCAAGTGTTCTTGATCTGCCGTCATCAAGGCCGAATCTCAGTCGCAGAACTTTTTCTTCCCTTGGTGTTAGAGTGTCCAGAACACTGATCAGCTGCTCTTTGAGCATGGTAAAAGCAGCCGCTTCTGCTGGAGCTAAAGCATCATCATCAGGGATGAAATCGCCCAGATGACTGTCTTCCTCTTCACCAATCGGGGTTTCAAGAGACACTGGTTCCTGAGCAATCTTCATGATTTCTCTGACTTTTTCAGGCGCCATTTCCATAATTTCAGCTATTTCTTCAGCCTGTGGTGCTCTACCCAGTTCCTGAAGCAGCTGTCTTTCAACTCTGATGAGCTTATTGATGGTTTCTACCATATGTACAGGTATTCTGATCGTTCTTGCCTGGTCAGCAATTGCTCTGGTAATTGCCTGTCTAATCCACCATGTTGCATAGGTTGAGAACTTGAACCCCTTAGTGAAGTCAAACTTCTCTACAGCCTTAATAAGTCCCAGATTACCTTCCTGAATAAGATCAAGGAAAAGCATACCACGTCCGACATATCTTTTGGCGATGGAAACAACCAGTCTGAGATTGGCTTCTGCCAGCTGCTTTGCAGCATACTCATCACCAGCTTCTATTCTTTTTGCAAGTGCGACTTCCTGTTCTGAAGTTAATAGTGGTACTTTACCGATTTCCTTGAGATACATTCTTACAGGATCATCGATGGCCACACCTTCAGGTACAGAAAGATCAACCTCAGTCTCTTCTTCCTCTTCCACATCGCCTATAATCTCGATATTAAGACCTTCCAACGTTTCATATATCTTGTCGATCTGCTCAGGAGAAAGATCGATTTCCTGAAGATCGTCCAGTATTTCTTTTTCAGTAATACTTCCAGTCTTCTTACCTTTGTCTATGAGTTTTTTGACAACCGACATCTGAAAATCTTTATCATGCGGTTTCTTGTCTGACTTCATTTCATCCTCATCATCATCAAGAAGATCATCACTGTCCATGTTTTCTTCGTCAGGCACAATTTCAGGATCAGTAGATGCCTTCTTCTTTTTTCTCACTTTCGGTGATTTGATGTCTTTAGCTGTCTCTTCTAAAATTTCGGCATCCTCAACTATCTCTTTATCAGCCTTTGGTTTCTTTCTGGTTTTTACCGTCTTTACTTCTTTTTCGTTCACTATCGGTGATTTCTCCTCTTCCAATATCTCTTCAGATATATTCATTTCCTCATTTGTTGTCTTTTTCTTCACTGCCATTTTAATACCTCCCTAAAGTCTTCTGAAGCTCGATCAGTTTCTTTGCAAGTTCAAGTGACTCCTGTGTTCTGCCTTGCTTTTCCAGTTCTCTGATTTCAACCATGAGCTCCTTCTGGGTTAAAATTCCTTTATAATGATTGATGGTTTTCATGAAATCATCAATCAGAATATCCACATCAATATCAGGAATCTCCACAAGTTCTGTTGTAATTGTCCACTCCTTCGATGTCTCCACATCATTACAGTGACTTTCTACATAAGCTGTGATATTTTCCTTCGGTCCTTCATAAGAAGTGATAATTTTATATATCTTTCTATGACTAGGCAATATAAAATCATCAAGCTGGATCCTATCCTTAAGGTAGGGCGCTTTAGACAATATCTTCAGCAGGGCTCTTTCCGCTTTGATATGGGCTGATTCGATGTGAAGGGTCTTTTTCATAGATGAAGTATCCATAATACGGATTCCGTCCTCATCACCTTTCATCAGACTCATCAGCGCATTTTCGGATATCCCGGTATCTTCACTTACCTTTTGGACATAGACATCTTTCTCAATCGGATCAAGCTCGTTCAGGATGCTCACTACTCTTTTTGCATAAGCGATCCTTCCGGCATCTTCTCTGATATTCAGTCCGTCTTTGGCTTTCTGTATTTTATAGTCAATCAGAGGCAGTGCCTTACTGACCAGCTCCAGATATTTATCAAGCCCTTCTTTCCGGATGTAATCATCCGGATCTTTACCTTCAGGAATCTGAATGACTTTTACATCTATTCCCTCAGCGCGCAGAATATCAAGCCCTCTTACAGTAGCCGCCTGTCCGGCGTTATCCGCATCGTATGAGATGTAAACATCTTCGGAATTACGCCTTAACAGTCTTGCCTGTATTTTTGTCAATGCAGTTCCCAGGGAAGCCACAACATTCTTGACCCCTGCCTGACTCAGACTTATGCAGTCCATATATCCTTCCACAACAATCAGGCTCTTTTCTTTGCTGTTTTTTCGAGCAAAATTCAATCCATATAAATGGGTGCCTTTGTTGTAGATAGGTGTTTCAGGAGAGTTCAGGTATTTGGGTTTGGAGTCATCCATGACTCTGGCTCCAAATGCAATCACTCTTCCTCGTACATCAAAAACAGGGAAAATGATTCGGTTTCGGAATCTGTCATATACTTTGCCCTTTTCATTCTTTGTGGCAAGACCGCATTTTACAATGTCGTCTTCCTTATAGTTCATCGCTTTCAGGTACCTGAGCAGACTGTCCCAGGAATTTTCTGCAAAACCGAGACCAAAGGTTCTGATGGTATGATCAGTTATTCCTCTTCTGTAAAAATAGTCCCGGATTTCCTTATGGTTGCTTAAGTTTTTGAAGAAAAATCTTGCAGCATCAACATGCATCTTGAAATATATTTCAAGCTTGTCATGATTTTTTCTGTTCTCTGCAGTTTCCTCCAAAGTGATATTGGCTTTATCAGCCAGTATCCTTAAAGCTTCATTGAAATCAAGATTTCTGGTTTTCATGATAAAAGTAATGACATTACCACCTTCACCACATCCAAAACACTTGAAAAGCTGTTTCTCTCTCGTGACACTGAAGGATGGCGTTTTCTCGCTATGGAAAGGACACAGTCCCCAATAATTTCGTCCCACCCTTTTCAGGGGAACGCTCTCAGAGATAATATCTACAATGTCATTACTTTCCTTGATTTTTTCTATTATCTCTTCTGCAACAAACAAATTTATTCACACCTTTTTTTCATTGTCCAAACATAAATTATAACATTAAGATCAGTAGATGACAATTTTTGGTACATATATCTGATTGAATAATATAATCGCATAATCATCAGTCATACCATCAATAAAATCTGCTACTGCTCTCTCCTTGCCTTCTTCTTCAGCAATCATTCTGAAAAGCTCAGGCATTTCTTCAACTTTATCCATAAAGTTGTCAAACAGTTTGCCAAGTACAAATTTCGCTTTCTCTCTTTCATCTTTCAGGTGCATACCATGATAGATGTTCTTGAAGAGAAAGGCTCGAAGGCCATAAAGTGCATTGAAAGTCGGCTCGGGAAGTTCAACACGTCTGATTCCATTCGCGAGATTTTCATTGGTTTTGTCCACCAGGTTTCTGACGAGGGTATCAATTCTTCTGCTATGCGTTTCACCAAGGATGTCTGTGTACTCTTTAGGAAGATCCTCAGAAAATAAAAGGCCGGCACGGACGGAATCATCAATATCATGATTGACATAAGCGATTTTATCAGCAAATCGCGCAATCTGCCCTTCGAGTGTACTACTGTCATCTCCACTTTTCAGACCGCTGTGATGGAGTATGCCATCGAGCACTTCGAGAGTAATATTAAGACCTCTTCCATCCTTTTCCAGTTTTTTAAGCACTCTTATTGACTGCTCATTGTGTCTGAATCCTCCTGGAAGTCTCTCATTCAGCACTTCTTCACCGTTATGTGCAAAAGCGACATGACCGATGTCGTGGCCTAATGTGATGGCTTCTACAAGATCTTCATTAACAGCAATACCTCTTGCTATGGTTCGGGCGATCTGAGAGACTTCCAGAGTATGAGTGAGTCTGGTTCTGTAATGATCACCGGTTGTTTTGATATAGACCTGGGTTTTATGCTTTAATCTTCTGAAAGATTTAGAATGTATGATCCGATCACGGTCATGCATAAAACAGGTTCTATAGGAATCCAGTTCCTCATTAACTTCTCTACCTTTTGAGTTTTTTGAAAAACATGCCTCTTCTATTAAAGTCAGTTCTTCATTTCTTTCAATTCTTTCTCTAATATTCAAGATCATCCCTCCTACTTTTATTATTCTACATATCTTCTCTGAATCCTTTAATGGAAAATCGGAAGAGTATATTATGATGATATTATAGTTACAGCATTATAATTTATGCTATATTCTAGTATTCACTTTACATCAGGGACTTCCGCCTTGATCTAAATATAAAAGACCTGCTGCATTTCTGCAGCAGGTCTTTGTATTCTAGTAGAAAATAATCCAAGTCAGGAGGGCAAAGAAGCCGTAGATTCCTATTACAAGTGGAAATAAATACGAAGCCATTGCCATTGCCATAGCCATAACATCACCTTTTTCCAGTTCTATATCTGCATCCATATTTGGTACTACATCATCAAATCGACGACCTTTTCCACCAAACATATTCATGATCATCCCTCCTTCTTTGAATATGATCTGTTTCGATTGTTCTAGATCTCACCAGCAAAGTGACAAGCAACAAAATGATTTGGATGCTCCACTGGGCTGTATTCTCTCAGTATCGGAATCTGTTCCTTGCAGATATCTTTAGCATAAGGACATCTTGTATGGAACTTGCATCCTGGTGGTGTATTGATATTACTTGGCAGTTCTCCCATGATTGGTTCCATTTTTCTGATATGAGTTGGATCTGGAACTGGAATAGCTGCAAGCAGTGCTCTTGTATACGGATGGGTTGGTGTATCGTATAGTTCATGTTTGCTCGCAAGTTCTACAAGTGAACCCAGATACATTACACCTATTCTATCACTGATATGTTTAACTACGCTTAAATCATGTGAAATAAACAGATAGGACAGACCCATTTTTTCCTGAAGATCCATCATAAGGTTAAGAATCTGTGACTGAATGGATACGTCAAGAGCAGATACAGGTTCATCAGCAACAACGAAATCAGGATTCAGAGCAAGTGCTCTGGCAATACCGATTCTCTGTCTCTGTCCGCCTGAGAACTGATGTGGATATCTGTAGATATGGTATGGTGAAAGTCCACACATTTCAATGATTTCCATAACTCTGTCTTTATATTCAGCCCCTGGTTTCACCAGTTTGTGAGAGAGCAGAGATTCTCCTACGATGTTGCTTACATTCATTCTAGGATTAAGTGAACTGTAAGGATCCTGGAATATCAGCTGCATTTCTCGTCTCAGCGCTTTAAGCTTATCACCCTTAAGTGTCGCAATATCGCCGTCAATTTCTTTACCATGATAGATAATCTGACCATCTGTTGGGTCATATAACCTGACTATAGTTCTTCCCAGTGTTGATTTACCGCATCCTGATTCTCCAACAAGACCAATGGTCTCACCTTCATTCAGTTTAAATGTGACTCCATCAACAGCCTTAATGTACGTTGGTTTACTGAACATACCGGTCTTTACAGGGAAATATTTCTTAATGTCATTTACTTCGAGTAACACTCTATTATTCTCTTTCATACTTCCCTCCTAATTTCCTTCGTACAAGAAACACTTAACTTGATGATTCTCGCCGTTTCTTTCTTTATCAATGAAATACATGCCAGGTTCCTGTTCCCAACACTTATCCATAGCAAACTTACATCTTGGCGCAAAATAGCAGCCTTTTGGAAGCTCCATAGGATTAGGAACGACACCCTCAATACTGTTCAGTCTCTTCTTCTCAGACTTAAGGTCTGGAATAGAATCGAGCAGTCCTTGAGTATAAGGATGTTTTGGATTACCATATAGTTCTTTGACTTCTGCTGATTCTACAACTTTCCCGGAATACATGACAATAACATCGTCAGCCATCTGCGCTACAACACCAAGGTCATGGGTGATGAGCATGATCGCTGTATTCATCTTTTCCTTCAGATCATTCATGAGTGAAAGAATCTGAGCCTGAATTGTAACATCCAGTGCAGTAGTAGGTTCATCAGCTATAAGGATTTTAGGATCACAGGCAAGTGCCATAGCGATCATAGCTCTTTGTCTCATTCCTCCTGAAAGCTGGTGAGGATAGTCATAAACTACTCTCTCCGCTCTAGGGATTCCAACGAGTTTAAGCATATTGACTGCTTTATCATGAGCTTCATCTCTGGACAGATCCTGATGAAGTTTTATGGCTTCAACAATCTGGTCTCCGATTCTGAAAACCGGATTAAGAGAAGTCATTGGTTCCTGGAAAATAATGGATATATCGTTTCCTCTGATTTTTCTCATCTCATCCAGAGGAATCTTCGTGATATCCTTACCTTCATAGTTGATGCTGCCATCAACGATGCCGCCATTCTTATCGATCAGTCTTAATACACTCATTGCTGTTATGCTTTTACCACAACCAGACTCGCCAACAACGCCAAGTGTTCTACCTTCCAAAAGGTCAAATGTAACTCCGTCTACAGCCTTAACCACACCCTTGTCTGTAAAAAAGTGAGTCTTAAGGTTCTTTACTTCTAATATTTTTTTCATATTCTACCTACCTAATTTCCTTTGGATCGAAGGCATCTCTGAGCCCTTCACCAAGTAGATTTATACTTAAAACTGTCAGCATAATCATTACACCTGGTGGTACCCAAAGCCACTGCATATTTCTAAACACGTCTGAATTTCTTGCTCTTTCGATCATGTTACCCCATGTTGGTGTTGGTGGTGTTACACCTAGTCCCAGATAGGATAAACTTGCCTCTGTTAAGATAGCTCCTGCCATACCAAGTGTTGCAGAAACTATGATATATGCGAAAGTATTTGGTAATAGATGCCTTGCAATTCTTGATCTTGTTGAAAGACCCAGAATTTCTGTAGCTTGCATAAATTCCTGTTCTCTAAGTGACAGAATCTGTCCTCTGACCATTCTTGCAAGACCAGGCCAGCTAAGAATACCGATCAGGAACATAACAATGTACATTTTGTACTTAGATTCTACACTGAACATCAGAGCACCGGAAATGGTGATTACTGTTGGTGTAAATGGTATGGAATAGACGATTTCTGCAAATCTCATCAGAATGTTGTCTACTGTTCCACCATAGTAACCAGCAATACCACCTATAGTTGCACCTATAATTACAGTAAATCCTGCAGCAATCATACCAACAATAAGTGAAGTTCTTCCACCAAGGAACAGTCTAAGAAATACGTCTCTACCCTGTTCATCAGTTCCAAGCCAGTATTCAGATGATGGTGGCATCTTTTTCTGATCAAGTATAAAGTCATTGATACCGAATCTGGAGAATACCGGTACAAATATACAAAGTAATACAATGATAATAAACAGTATGCCACCGAACATGGCAGTTTTGTTCTTTTTAAATCTGTCCCAAGCGATTCTCCATGGTCCTACAATATTGGTAGCTTGGGTTGTCTTTTCATAGTTTATCTTCTTATCTTCCATAATCCAACCTCCTAACTAACCTTTACTCTAGGATCAACCAGTGCATAACTGATATCAGCAAGAAGATTTCCTGCAAGCATCAGTACTGCATAAAATATGTTGATCGCCATAACTAAAGAAGTGTCCTGCTTAAAAATAGCTTCATGTAGTGTGTTACCAATTCCAGGCCATTTGAAGATGGTCTCCAGAATCAGCGAACCACCAAACAATGATGGAATCCAGCTTCCAAGTAGTGTAACAATTGGTAAAAGAGCATTTCTAAATGCATGCTTGTAAATTACTACCTTCTCAGAAAGACCTTTAGATCTTGCTGTTCGGATGTAATCCTGATTAATGACTTCTAATACAGCATTTCTCACATATCTTGTCAAACTTGCAAGTGATGAAATCGTAAGTACGATAAGCGGAAGAATCATATGTCTGCCGACATCTACAATTTCAGCCCAGAAGCTTGGATAACCTCTAACAACACTCATAGGATCTCTCATTAGTGTTAATGGAAGTCCCATAGGTATTCCGACAAAGAATATAAGAATCATCGCAAAGAAGAAGGAAGGCATCGAGACGCCAAGTAGTGAAAATATGGTCCAGAAGTTGTCAAATTTACCATACTTATTAACTGCTGATTTTATACCTACCGGTATCGATATTGCGAACGCGAATATCATTCCGAAAAAGTTAATCAGAAAAGTATTCCATACGCTTTCTCCGATTATCTCAGCGACAGGCGCTCTTTTCAGAATAGATCTTCCGAAATCGCCACGTAGTGTACGGCCTATCCAATTTATATATCTTTCAACTATATTTCCATTTAATCCAAGCTGTTCTTTTAACGCTTGTTGCTGCTCAACGGATACACCAGAACCGACACCTAAATAGGCCTGCACTGCGTCTCCTGGCATGAGTTCCATGATACCGTATATCGCTATGGATATAACGATCATTACAGGAATCAAATGCAGCAATCTCCTTGCTATATATTTTAACATTATTTCACTCCCCATAGCTCCTATATATTTAGTAGTAGAAAGGCAGTCCTCATCAGACTGCCTTAATTTTTATTAAGTTGAAGTTATTTTATTCTTCGATTTTAGCATCCTTAACAGCCTTAACCCAGCCGTATAGTGAGCTTGTCTTAAAGTCCTTAACTTTTGAATTGTAAAGATCGAAGTATGTGTTAGCATAAACAACAACCTTAGGCATTTCTTCGTTCAGAATCTTAACAACTTCAGCATATAATGGCTTAGCTTCTTCTGGATCCATTATAGCTCTAGCTTCATCAAGAAGTCTGTCAACTTCTGCATTCTTGTATCTAGCTGTGTTGTCCTTACCTGAACCTACATCATTTGAGTGGAACTCAGTGTAGATGGAGTCTGGATCAGCACTTGTGATTGATGTTGCCAGGAAGAATACACTCCACTTGTCAACATTAGCATCTGAATCGTAGATAACGTAATCAAGGATTGTATTGAATTCAAGGTATGAAACGTTAAGTTTTACACCAAGTTCTTCGCCCCATGATTTTTCCCACATTGGGATAAGTGTAGCAAGAATGTCGTGTTCTGGCATTGCTGCGATGTTCAGTTCTAATAACTTACCATCCTTAGCTCTAATACCATCAGCCCCTGGAACCCAGCCAGCTTCATCAAGAATTGACTTAGCCTTTTCGATGTCATATGAGTAGTCTATGAGTGAGCTAACCAGCTCATCGCTCATTACCCATGAAACCTGTGAGAATGGGTGATTCTGAGTTGTAGCAAGTACTAGACCTGTGTCAGGATCTTTGTAGTAGCTGTTTACGAATGCTTCTGTGTCGAACGCATATGTAAGAGCCTGTCTAACTGCAACTTCAGCAGTAGGTCCTGCTTCTGTGTTGAAGTTGATGTAACCATAACCTGATCTTGGATATTCGTTGATGGAGTATCCGCCATCTCTAGCTTCCTTAATCTTGGAAGGTTCAATAACGCCAGCAAGAAGGTCAACTTCACCATTCATAAGCTGAACGATGTCTGTGGACTGGTCTACGAACTGAAGAAGGATTTCCTTGATCATGTAGCCTTCGCCAACATATTTGTCGTTTCTTGTCAGGAATATGAACTGTGCTTCTGAGTATGTGTCAAGTTTGTATGGTCCTGATCCAACTGGTTCTGCTGAAAGAGCTTCAACTCCAGCTGTATTGTTGTATGCAAAATCTGCTCCGTAGTAAGCTTCTGGCATAATTGCCATTGTAGTGTTTGCAAAGTTTGTTCTCTTACCTTCAGCAAAGTTGAAAGTAACTGTGTAGTCATCTTCAGCAACAACACCTTCAAACTCTTCTGTTTCTCCTGCAGAGTATGCTTCATACCCTAGAAGATCCTTTACCACTGTTCCATATCTACCAGTGTATGATGGATCTGCCATAACCTTGTATGTGAATACTACGTCATTAGCAGTAAGTGGAGTTCCGTCTGAGAAAACTACGTCTTCTCTAAGATTGAATGTTATGGTCTTACCATCTTCTGAAATTTCCCAATCTTTAGCAACTACCGGTTCGTATTCATCGCCTTCGAAATTGAGTGTAGCCAGACCCTGGAATACAAGATCAACTACATATCCATCATAAGATGATGAGTAGTAAAGTGGATTGAAGTTACCTGATGCTTCAGTAATACCAACCTTCAGTGTACCTGATGGTTCTGCGGATGGTTCTGAAGGTGTTTCAGCAGGTGTTTCTGTTCCTGGAGTTTCGCCAGGTGTCTCTGGTGTCTCCGTCTTAGGACTGCAAGCTGTAAATACTACTGACATAGCCAGTGTAAGAGCAAGCAGTAAGCCTATTCTCTTTTTTGTCATTCTTTCTTCCTCCTTGAATAATCTTTTATTTTTAGATGCTGTCACCAGCAACTGAAAACCGAATGTAGTAATTTGTTAAGTGTTGTTGAAGATATTATTCATTTTATTATAAATAGCCACATTTATCAACTAATTTTTAATAATAGTTCATAATGTCCTTATTTAGCGCTAAAAATATATCGTTTTCTTCATTAAATCGGCAAAATTAACTTCTCTTTTGTCCATTTGAATATCGAAGGCGAAATATATTGTGCACATTTTTAACAAATTCTAATCAGATATTTTAGGCATAATTATTAACTTTTCAAATAACTTTGGATGATGATCTCGCGTCAAGTACTGATAAAGCAGATTTTCAATACCGTAATAAACTTGACATAAATTAATTAAACAATTAAGTGTAACCCTATTTTACCACAACATATTAAAAACAGAAACTTTTTGTTTATACTATATTCATAATCAACACATTCAGGAATAAAATCAATGGGCTTATAATTAATACATTGTCTGCTATAATAACATTTACTGCATAAATCATCAATTTGTCTGGAATTGTGCTAGTAAAGTCAATAAAATCATACTTTTAATAAAAATATTTGACCCCATTATGTATAAATCATGTAAAGGTTTATCACTTTATACGCAAATTTTAATATATATTCATGCACATATTCTCAAATTTGTTTTTAGGAGGACTTATGTCAAAATACATATATCTATACTTCATCACCATAAATACGATTACCGTATTCATAATGCAATCTGATAAGAGAAAAGCAAGAAGTCATTCTTGGAGAATTCCTGAATCTCTCATGTTGACCTTGTCATTATTTGGGGGTGCAATCGGTACTCTTCTAGGCATGGAATTATTCAGACACAAAACAAAACATATCAAGTTCAAATTTGGCGTACCTATAATAATCATCATCAATCTCGTCGTTTATTATTTAGTTCTTTCCTATATAAATGCTGCTTAATTGAAATAGATGATTTTCACCTATCAGATTGGGACCCAAACCTAATCTTATTATGTAAACGTTTCAACATAGTAAGTCGTTCAAAGTAATGTAAATGTTTACTTATGCTATTTCTATGCAGTTTCACACGTTTGCAAAGAGTTGATACAAAAATCTCATTGCTTGGGAAATCATAGTTTCTGATATCAGATTACCGATTTCAACCTAATTGAATTCCGCGCAAACACAAAAATTCCTGTGCTTTTTATCAATATAAAAGGTCTGTATCCGCCGGTATTTTAGTCTAATAAAGTTGAATCAGCGTCCTGATTGCATCTCTATTGTTTGATTTACTTCTTTCTTGGGTTTCTTACTTCAGCCTGAGCAGCTGCAAGTCTTGCAACTGGTACTCTGTATGGTGAACAGGATACATAATCAAGACCGTTGTCATGGAAGAAGTTTACAGATGAAGGATCTCCACCGTGTTCTCCACATACACCAAGCTTAAGTGTTTCCTTAACACTTCTACCCTTTTCAACTGCTATCTGTACAAACTGACCTACACCAGTCTGGTCAAGCTTAGCAAACGGATCAAAGTCGTATATCTTCTTTTCATAGTAATGCTTCAGGAATGTACCAGCGTCATCTCTTGAGAATCCGAAGGACATCTGTGTAAGGTCATTGGTACCGAATGAGAAGAAGTCTGCTTCCTTGGCAATTTCATCTGCTGTGACGCATGCTCTTGGAATCTCGATCATAGTACCAACCAGATAAGTAAGCTTAGCTCCTCTTTCAGCGATGATCGCATCAGCTGTCTTCTTAACTATGCTCTTAACAAACTTAAGCTCGTTAACCTCACCTACAAGTGGAATCATGATTTCTGGAACGATTGACCATCCCATTTCTTCATTGACTTCAATTGCAGCTTCAATTACAGCTCTTGTCTGCATTTCAGCTATTTCAGGGTAAGAAATCGCAAGTCTGCAGCCTCTATGTCCCATCATTGGGTTGAACTCATGAAGATCTGTGATTACGCCGTTAAGCTCATCAACT
>DAMDIS010000059.1:14375-15261 GCA_032100885.1 Proteiniclasticum sp. | reverse complement strand
GTTCGTTTCCTGTCTCTTTGGACTGATGTCCACATAGTACTTTTCAAGAATGCCGGTGTATTCTCCCTTTCTTGACTGGGGAAGGGTCTCAAACAGAGCCTTCACCATGGTGGCGAAGGAATAGCCGAGGTGAGTCTTATGGCTGTCGATGACTTTATGGCCGGGATAGAGGATTTTCTTCACGGTCTCCTCAAGAAGTCTCATCCCCGAGATGTTGGCTGAAGGCGCCACTTCCTCAAGAGGCAGCTCTTTCCTGTAATCCTCGTCGAAGATTCCGATGATGGAGCCGAGCATTTCAGCGCTGTGATACCGGATGTCGTCTTCAGGATGGATCAGGCATTCCATGAGGAACCTGATGACCTGAAGCTTCTGGCCCTGGGTGAGGTAGGTGGAGTATTCCTCGAAAATACGGATGTACTCGCGAAGGTCTCTCCAGTCCCTTAAGGAACGGGCTTCTTCAAGCAGGGTATCCATGCTGTACTCATTTCTCAGCATATTCATGACCTTGATGTTATGGTCGATGGCATGGTACTTCAGACGGTCGATGATTTCATCGCCGAAGCAGATGGCGGGTTTTTTCAGGCTTCTGATCGTTTTTCTGGATTCTATGATTTTTCTGTTTTCTTCTTTGGTGGACACACGGACTTCTATTCCGAGGCGGACCAGGTAGTCCTCAAAGTCTCTCAGCTTTGCATAGACTCTTTCGTATCTTCTTTTCTTCGCATCATCCACGTTGTCGAGTTTTTCCAGGATGACATCGAAGGATTCATCAAGAGGATAGATGAACATCTCGTCCTTTTCGCCCACAAGCTTGTTCTTTACCCTGAAATCGGAGTAGATGAGCACAAGAGCCTCAAGGGAAAGATTTTCAAGCTCAAGGTCCCAT
>DAMDIS010000059.1:13462-14365 GCA_032100885.1 Proteiniclasticum sp. | reverse complement strand
TGACCGCGATGTTCCGGATATAGTCGATCCCGTGCTTCTTGAACCAGATGTCTGAATAGTAATAGTGAAGATAGGGCACTCTTCTCATTTCAGAAAGCTTCACCCCGTACTTGCCGATGTCATGTCCTGCAAGGGCACCTGATACACGGCCAAGATCGATGGGAAGGCCCAGGTTTTTCAGCTGCCTTGCGACGAACATGCCCACATGATGGACGCCGGCCACATGATCCAGGGTATTGAAGCCTTTGAGATCACGGGACATTTTGAAGAGGGCATAGATATGGTCCTCTCTGAACGCCTTCATGAAGCGTCTGTATTCGTCATCTTCCAGCTCTTCCAGCTCTTTTTTCGTGAGAAACTGGAAGCTGTGAGTCACATAAAACTCATCGCTCCCGGAAACTTCTTCATTTTTCAGCATCACTTCATAGATACTGATGAAAATGGCCATGAAATCCAGTTCATCCTTGGTGAACTTTCTGTCTCTTGCATCCTCGTCCACCTTCATGATGAGATAGTCATAGACCATTTCAAGATCCAGACGGGCAAAATCACCTAGAGGTGAAAAGGCTTCCTTTACAAGCGAAAAGAGGCTCTGTGCACTGTAATCCCTTTTTTCCAGCAGCCTGCCGATGGAAAGAGAAAACTTCTTTTCTCCGGCTATACCGAGAATATCTTTTTTCGCAAATCTGATTTTCTTGAGAAAACCCGACATGGCCAGCGATTTTCTGATACTTGTCATTACACTTAGTCCTAAAACCTGTGACAAAATAATCCCCCCATTCTTAATCTAACTAAATTATATTATGTTTACGAAGAATACTCTACTAAAGATTGGAACCGTTTAATCTGAGAGAGGTGGGACGTGATGATTACAAAGCCGCATCAGTAGAGAAGATCGGTCCA
>DAMDIS010000059.1:11728-13357 GCA_032100885.1 Proteiniclasticum sp. | reverse complement strand
GAGGGACACCATGGGACCATATAGAAATGGAAAAGGTTCAAATCAGACAGCAAAAATCATAGCGCTTATACTTTTTGCTGTATTTTTAGGACCAGTCGTCATAAGTATACTGGGTTCTCTGGTCATAGGGCTGTTCTCAGTCGCACTTCTGCTTCTTGTCATAGCCCTTGTTCTTCTTTCATCACCAATCCTGATTATGGCATTTCCGGCATCTGCGGGATTCAATATCCCCATGCTTGCGCTGTTCTTCTTCGGGATTGCGGTCCTGGCAATATTCGTGCTGGTTACGGCTGTTGTCATCAGATTCGTGAAAAGGATCATTACTGGTCTTTGGGGAGGACTGAGAAGAATACTCGAATAATAAATCCATCCAGGAGGAAAATGAAATGAGCGGTTTTAGAAAAGTAGTCATCACGACACTGATCATCGCATCAGTTGCCATCGGAATAGGTGCATACATTATTTTTGAGTCGGGTCTTGGCGCAGGAGAAATTGCTGACAATTTCAGAAGGCTTTTCAATGAAAACAATATCAGCATCAATCTCGGCACGGGAGTGGACGTTAGTGAGGAAAGCGCCTATCCGGTTGAAGGAAAAAGAAACATCAGGCTCGAGACACCAGTGGGCGATCTCAGGGTTACAGGATATGACGGGGATGAGATCATATTCAATCTTGAAGGGAAAGTGCCTGAAAGGTATCTCGACAGATATCGACGAACTGTCCATATACCTTTATAAGGACATCAACGGACTGAACTTCTCCGTGGGCGGCAACTATGATCTGGATATGGAGCTGATGGTTCCTGTGGATTATCTTGGTGATGTGGAATTTGAAAATGTATCGGGTGAAATCACCATTGATGGTATCAATGCGAAACAGGTCAATGTGGACAACATTTCCGGGGACATCATCCTGGAAAACGGAAATCATGAGAAAATCGATTTTGCGACCATCTCCGGTCAGTTTCTCAGCTACAGCGCGGTCAATCATCTTGAAGGAGACAGCATCTCCGGCAAAATCACCGCAACAGGTGTGAAGGAAAGCTTTAATCTCGAATCCGTTTCGGGAAGCATCGACATCACGGCAGCTGATCTGAGATCCGATTCGGATATCGAAACCATTTCAGGTGCGGTAACTGTAGAGTTTGAAGAAGCTGAGGAAATCGGTTATGACCTCTCGAGTGTCAGCGGGAAGATTTCAGTGGAGGATGAAGCGGGAGTCAGTCAATCTTCACAATCTCTGAAGAAAACTGTAGGCAACGCACCTAAGCTAGAGATATCAACGGTTTCAGGACGCATCAGCGTCAAATATTAGCAAGTTGTACAAAAAGTTTACAATTTGTTCATAGACTTTGTGATAATCTTAATTATAATTAGGATATAAAGTATAAAAGGGGTGTTGTATATGAAGCCAGTAGTTGATCAGGAACTTTGCATCGGTTGCGGAGTTTGTCCAAGTGTTGCACCATCAATATTCGATATGAATGATGATGGAAAGGCTTATCCAATCGTGGATGAAGTTCCAGCAGGAGACGAAGACGTTGCTGAAGAAGCTGTAGAAAGCTGTCCAGTAGCTGCAATCACATTAGAATAGAATGTGTATTTAAAGAGACCTTCGGGTCTCTTTTAT
>DAMDIS010000059.1:11117-11718 GCA_032100885.1 Proteiniclasticum sp. | reverse complement strand
TTATTCTGCCCGAAAATAGTGTATATTTGTTATATATTTCGCTTCATGGAGGAAATCATGGAATTATTCGGCAGAAACCAGCTCTTCAAGCTTATGCTTTTGTCCATTGTGCTTTACCCTCTGGTTCCAGGAAAATATACGCCTTATGTGGGTATATTCATGGGCCTTTATTTTGTTGTGCATCTATATGTGGACAAAGATGCCTATCAGAAGCTGAGAAGAGGAAGGCGCCACAACAAGCTGGCATATGGCCTGTCCACCTTTCTTTTTCTGGTCCTTCAGGTTGTAACCGTCACCTATTCCATCAACCCCTCATCAACGCTTAAGGGAATTATGATCTACGGATCGGCGTTTATCCTGTTTTTCATTCTGAAATACGAGCTGAACAGACCGAATTTCATCATTCCTCTCGTTCGTGCCTACTTTCTATGCGGTCTTCTTGTGGGGCTGTATCATGTGGGACAGGTGGTTTATGATGAAATCGTAAGAGGCATACCCTTTGATCCGCTCGTCAATGTCTCCTTTATGGACAATGCGCCTCTTCTTGCCTACTTTATGCTCATTCCGCTGTTTCCCGCCCTTGGGCTCTATATCTATAAGG
>DAMDIS010000059.1:0-11107 GCA_032100885.1 Proteiniclasticum sp. | reverse complement strand
GTATTCATGACCGGATCGAGAATAGCCGTCATCAGTGTATTCCTTGGCCTGGGCATGCTTTCTTTCCTCTATTCCCTGAAGTTTCTCATCGCACTGGTCCCAACTGGACTCTTTCTGGTGCTCATCCCGGTCTTCTCGAAGAGGCACGGTCAGTTTTTCGCCCTGAGTGGTGAGATGAGCAGATTTTCTTTCTACCTTCAGGTGGTCAGGAAGAATATGAGTACAATCTTCATCGGCAAAGGATTCAACACCTTTGATGAGACCTTCGGACGCTTTATGATCGGTCGTCCGGAGCTGCTCAATCTTGAACTGGTGAACAAACCTTACAATGCAGTGATTCAGGTGGTCATGGAGATGGGCATCATCGGTCTCATTCTGGGCGCCCTGATCATTTTCTTCAAGATGAGAGGAATCATTCAGTATACAAAATCCGTAAAGGTTCAGCCGGTGCAGAAAGTCATGTATGTGGGGGTCATGGTTTCCATGACTGTACTCATTCTTGTGGGGATCATGGACAGCTATCTTCTGGATCCGAAAATCGTCTATTCCATAACCATCCTCATGGGGATTCTCCATGGCGATGCCAAGTGGAAAGGGATCACAAAGATTTAAGAGATGAACGGCAGAAAAAAGCAGAGAGCGTTTCTTCAATGGTTTTTGAAGAAACGCTCTCTTTATATATGGCTGATTCCATTCAGCTCATCTTTAAACTGTTTACTCTTTGTGCTCTTTGTGAAGACTGAAGAGCCTCAGTGCCTGGTTAAGCACTTTCTCACCGTCCATATAGCCGTAGTCTCTTGTGGAAATCACTTCCAGAGGGACTTTATGCTGGTCGCATTCTTCCTTGATTTCAGTGATGGCATGCTTCACCTGTGGACCCACAAGCACAACATCTGCGTCCTTGATGTATTTTTTCATAAGAGATTCAGGATAGGACTGAACACTGATTTCGATGTCTTTTCCTTCTGCCGCGTTTTCCATTTTTCTGATGAGCAGGTTGGTGGATAGACCTGTGGAACAGAAAAGAACGATTTTAATCATTTTTTATGACCTCCTCACTGATTGGATCTTGATCTGATTCTATTTTACCATAGAGAAGAGGGGGAGACATAGAAGTCTATAGGAATCGGCGGATTATTTCGACTCTGGGGTGAACCGGCTATTATATTTTATCAAATAAAATTGGACAAAATATAATTAAATGGTATAATTGAAAGTAGTGGAAGTACTCCACATAAATGTAGAAAAGAAAGCGAGTGAATATATTGAAGGTTGAAATATGGTCGGACATCGTCTGTCCGTTCTGTTATATCGGAAAGCATAACTTTTCGCAGTTTCTGAAAGATCTCCCTGATGGAGAAGACATTGAAGTCATCAACAGAAGCTATGAGCTTAATCCTTCGGCAAGCAGAACTGAATCCGAGAATTCGGTCAAATCTCTTGCAGATAAATACGGTTTTTCTCTTGAAGATGCAAGGCAGAGAATGGAAGGTGTCCAGATCATGGCACAGAAGCAGGGTCTTGACATGAACATTTTCGAAACCAGAGGAGCAAACACCCATGACCTGCATAGGCTTGTCCATCTGGCCAGAGCAGAGGGAAGTGAGGAAGAGATGATGGACGCTCTCTTCAAAGCGCACTTTGTAAAAGGGATGAGTCTTAATGAAAGAGATTCGATCATACAGACAGCACTTGAGGCAGGTCTGGACCTTAAGGAGACAGAAGAGCTCCTTGATACGGATCTTTACCATGAAAGTGTTACAGATGACCGTAGAAAAGCGGAGTCTCTAGGCATCCGCGGCGTACCTCATTTCCTTTTTGACGGGAAATACGCAGTGAGCGGTGCGCAGCCCAAGGAAGCTTTCCTTGATGTCTATAACAGAGCAAAGAAGAACATATAACAAAAGAAAGAAAAAAGGAGAATTTAAAATGAGTGCAAATATATTTTTAGACGCAGTAGCAAAGAGAAGGTCCTACTATGGACTGGACAAGACAGAGATCGTAAGCCGAGAGCGCATTGAAGAGATTGTTGGAGAATCCACCCTTCACGCACCATCAGCCATGAATGCCCAGAGTGCAAGGGTTGTGGTCCTTTTTGGAGAGCAGCACGACAGATTATGGGACATCGTAAGCGATACTTTAAAGAAGGTTGTTCCGGTAGAGGATTTTCCAAGAACAGAGGAGAAGATTTCTTCTTTCAAGGCAGGTTACGGAACCGTGCTTTTCTATGAAGACACCAAGGTGATCAGAAAGCTTGAAGAAGATTTTGCCCTGTACAAGGAGAATTTTGTGCCTTGGGCTTATCAGGGAAACGGCATCCTTCAGTTTATTGTATGGACAGCCCTTGAAAGTGAAGGCCTTGGTGCCTCACTTCAGCATTACAATCCGCT
Source organism: Proteiniclasticum sp. (assembly GCA_032100885.1). GTDB lineage: Bacteria > Bacillota > Clostridia > Clostridiales > Clostridiaceae > Proteiniclasticum. The sequence continues at coordinate 8,717 of DAMDIS010000059.1, read as the reverse complement.
TATCGATGATGAAGTGGCTGAAACCTTCGGGATCAGCAGAGACTACAAGCTCATCGGTCAGCTGGTGTTTGGAAATCCGGTGGCTGAAGCTGGCGAAAAGGCGCATCTGCCGCTTTCTGAAAGACTTAAGGTCATCAGCTAGATTCCATCAGCATATGAAGACAAAAACAGTGGTTCCATAAGGCGGCATATGCCTTATGGAACCACTGTTTTTCTGTCTGTTTGTGAAGTTCAGGTGCAAAGCCTCGCAGGTGCATCTCTTCTCATAGTGTTTTCCTGCCTTCTCCAGAATCTCCATCACGCAGGAAAATCTGGCATCCACATATTCTCTTTCTGAAATCATTTAAAAATGCTTCTGGTCTCCATAAGAAGGTCAGCAGTTTCTCCCTTGGTAACGGAGATGAGGTCTATAGGCGGAACCTCCACCTGATAGCCTCTTTTTCCGGCAGAGACGATGATCTTGTCGAAGCTCAAGGCTTTCTGGTCAAAGAAGGTTCTGTAGAGTTTCTTCATGCCCACGGGACTGCAGCCGCCTTTTTCGTATCCTGCGATTTTCAGAAGGTCCTTCTGATCGATGAGGGCGATGCTTTTTTCGCCAGCCGCTTTCGCCGCTTTTTTAAGATCCAGCTCTTCGATAATCTGCAGACAGAAGACATAGTAGTTCGTGCTGTGTCCGACGGTCACAATGGTTTTGAAGATTCTTTCCACTTCTCTGCCGGTTTCCTGTGCAATGAACTGGGGTGTGATGTGGTCCTCTTTGAGACTGAATGACAGAAGTTCATAGCTTATCCCTTCTTCATCCATAAGCCTCATGGCATTGGTTTTGACTTTTTTCATGATTACCTCCAGATACCGGTATTTAGAAGCATTTTATCATTCTATGGATTAATTGACAAATTATAATTTTAAAATGAAAAGCTGAGTTTAGTGCAGGTAAACTTTATGTTCCGGTTTTATTTGTATTTCAAAATAATCATGTCATCTTCCGAGGTGAAACAGAAAAACCTGGGAGTGCTGGAAACGTCTCATATCAAGGGTTTGAGCAACGGTTTGAAAGAGGTGACATATTGCTGAAGATTTTCATGGATTTTCGATTGATTTTGGAATTTCTTTTATATATAATGGTTTAGGTAGTTTAATTTGACTAAACAAAAAGTTTAGCATTTGAAGAAAACAGAAGAAACGGGAGGTCGTTATGCAGATTGGTGAGAAAATCAAGAACTTAAGAATAAAGAATGCGCTGACGCAGGAAGAACTGGCAAACCGATGTGAATTGACAAAGGGTTTCATCTCCCAGCTTGAGAGAGATCTGACCTCGCCGTCCATTGCAACCCTTGTGGACATTCTTGAGGGTCTCGGCACAAACCTTAAGGACTTCTTTAACGAGACCACAGATGAGAAGATTGTCTTCAGCAAGGAAGACGCTTTCGAGAAAGAAAATGACGAGCATAAGAACATCATCAACTGGATCATCCCCAATGCGCAGAAAAATGCCATGGAACCGATACATGTGGAAATCGCGCCCGGCGGCAGAACCAAAGAGATGCCTCCCCATGAGGGCGAGGAATTCGGCTATGTGCTGAGCGGAAGCATCATTCTTCATCTGGGCATTGAAAAGCATAAAGTCAGAAAAGGTGAGAGCTTCTACCTTTAACCGGGTATGGGACATTACCTTTCCAACGAAGGAAAAACATCAGCAAGTGGGATCTGGGTGAGCACACCACCCATATTCTAGAAAGGGGACAAAGCAGCATGACAAGCAATATCATGATCGACCTTAAAAATATATCAAAAAGTTTCGGAAAGACATCCGTTCTGGAAAATATGAATCTCTATATCAGGGAGAACGAGTTTCTGACTCTTCTTGGACCCTCGGGATGCGGGAAGACGACAACGCTTAGAATCATCGCAGGATTTGAGACACCTACGGAAGGGCATGTCATTTTTGCGGGAAAGGACATTACAGAGGTTCCTCCTTATGAAAGACAGGTCAATACCGTTTTCCAGAAATATGCGCTTTTTCCTCATCTGGACGTTTATGAGAACATCGCCTTTGGACTGAAAATCAAGAAGATGGATAAGGCCGAGATCAGGCAGAAAGTGACTGACGTTCTGAAACTGGTCAACCTCTCGGGATTTGAGAAAAGAGGTGTGGATTCTCTCTCAGGGGGCCAGCAGCAGAGAATCGCCATAGCACGAGCTCTGGTCAACGAGCCTAAGGTTCTACTTCTGGATGAACCTCTTGGTGCGCTGGATCTCAAGCTGAGAAAGGAAATGCAGATCGAGCTGAAGAATATCCAGAAAAGAGTGGGCATCACCTTCATCTATGTTACCCATGACCAGGAAGAGGCCCTCACCATGAGCGACACCATCGTTGTCATGAACGAAGGTCTGATCCAGCAGATCGGCACTCCGGTGGACATCTACAACGAACCGAAGAATGCGTTTGTTGCAAAATTCATCGGAGAATCGAACATTCTCCCGGGCATCATGCACAGGGATTTTCTAGTGGAGTTCCAAGGGGTACAGTTCCCCTGTGTGGACAAGGGATTTGCGCCCATGGAAGCAGTGGAAGTGGTCATAAGGCCTGAAGACATCATCATGACGGAAGCTTCCGAGGGCCAGCTCTGCGGCCTTGTGGAGGAAGTGACATTCAAGGGCGTCCATTATGAAATGGTCGTGGATGTTCAGGGCTTCAAGTATCTCATTCAGAGTACAGCCATGGCTCCTGCGGGAGAAATTATCGGCATGAAGATTCTGCCTGATTCCATCCACATCATGAAAAGAGGTGAGGCATCTTGAAAATGAAGAAGGTTGCCTATCCCTATGTCATGTGGATGGTCATCTTTATCCTGGTGCCGCTCTTTCTTGTGGTGTATTTTGCGTTTACCACTGGAGACAGCAGGAATTACGATACTTTCACCTTAAGCCTTGACAATTTCAGACGGTTTCTGACGCCGATCTATATTGAGGTCATGACGAGATCGCTGCTTCTGTCCGTAATATCGACTTTCATCTGTTTCATCTTAGGGTATCCCATCGCATACATCATCGCCAGCAAGAGAAGTGCAAAGCTGAGAAACAACATGATTCTTCTCTTTGTCATTCCCATGTGGATGAACTTTCTTCTGAGGACCTATGCGTGGCTGACGATCCTCGGAAAAAACGGAATCATCAATACCTTTTTGAACTTTCTGGGATTTGAGTCAATGGAGCTTCTCTACAACAGCGGATCGGTCATCCTTGGAATGGTCTATAACTTTCTGCCGTTCATGGTTCTGCCCATCTATTCCGTCCTTGTCAAAATGGACAGGAAGCTCATCGAAGCGGCAGAAGACCTTGGTGCAAGCAAAGGGACAATTTTTAGAAGAGTCATTTTTCCTCTGAGTCTTCCTGGAGTGATGACCGGATTCACCATGGTGTTTACACCGGCGGTTTCCACATTCATCATTTCAAATCTTCTTGGCGGAAACAAGACGACGCTCATCGGTAATGTCATCGAGCAGCAGTTCATCTACACCGGAGACTGGCACTTCGGTTCAACCATGTCCATCATTCTCATGGGCATCATCCTGCTTGTCATGGCCATTACCAACAAGGGCGGAGGAGACCTGGAAGGAGGCAGAGGCGCATTATGGTAAAAAAGAGCTTCAGGAATATCTATACCGTACTGATCTTTCTCTTCCTTTATGCCCCGATCATCATCCTCATCATTTATTCTTTCAACGAGTCTAAATCAAGAGGAGCATTTACGGGATTTACCCTGAAGTGGTATCAGGATCTGTTCTCCAATCGTGAAGTCCTGAAGGCGCTTTCAAATACCATGATCATCGCTTCGGTGACCACGATTGTGGCAACGACCCTTGGCACCCTTGCGGCCATCGGTATCCATTTTTCAAGAAGAGGACCTTTCAAGCAGATGGCGCTCAATCTGAACTATCTGCCGATCCTTAATCCGGACGTTGTCATCGCCGTATCGCTGATTGCCCTTTACCGGTTCATGGGACTGGATTTCGGCCTTTCCACGGTACTGCTCTCACACATCACTTTCTGCACCCCATATGTGGTCCTTGCGGTTCTTCCGAAGCTCAAGCAGATGAATGTGCATCTTGCAGAAGCGGCAATGGATCTTGGCGCAAAGCCTTTATATGCTTTGAGAAAAGTGATCATACCGGAGATCATGCCGGGCATTGTGACAGGTGCGCTCCTTGCATTCACGCTTTCGGTGGATGATTTTGCGATCAGCTTCTTCACCACAGGACACGGCGTGCAGAACCTGTCCATCCTCATCTTCTCCATGGCGAGACGCGGCATCAATCCGGTGATCAATGCACTGTCCACATTCATGCTCATCGGTTTCTTCATCCTGCTTCTTGTGATCAACAAAATCGGAAGAAAAGAAGAAGAGGAAATCATCTGATAAGAAAACATTTAAAGAAACAGTATAGACCCGGGCTGAGCGCCAGGGGAAAGTTAGGGAGGAACATAATGAATAAAATGAAGAAAATCATCTCAGCTTCACTCATCGGTGCATCACTTTTTGCACTCAGTGCCTGCGGAGAAAAGAAAGAAACCATCAATGTCTACAATTTCGGAGACTACATCAACTTTGATGTCCTGGAACAGTTCACTGAAGAGACAGGAATCGAGGTCAACTACGATACCTATGCAAACAACGAGGACATCTACGTCAAGCTGAAACAGGGCGGAAGCTCCTATGATGTGGTCTTCATCTCCGACTACACCATCGAAAGAGCAATCAATGAGGAACTTATCGTTCCTCTTGACTGGAACAATATTCCAAACAGAGATAAGATCGACGAAAGCTTCCAGAATCTGGTATTCGATCCTGAAAACGCCTACTCTGCACCGTACATGTGGGGAACCTTCGGGATTCTCTACAACAAGACCATGGTCAATGAACCTGTCACTTCATGGGACATCCTCTGGGATGAGAAGTACAAGGATGAGATCCTTATGCTGAACAGCCAGAGAGACACCATCGGCGTATCTCTCCTAAGGCTCGGCTACTCCATGAACACAAGAGACATCGGTGAGCTTGAAGAAGCAAGAGACGAGCTCATCAAGCAGAAGCCGATTGTCTATGCGTATCTTGGTGATGACATCAAGGATGCCCTCATTGCCGAAGAAGCCGCTCTTGGCCTTGTGTGGTCAGGAGATGCCATGTACATGATCGACGAGAATCCGAACCTTGACTATGCCATCCCTCAAGAGGGAACAAACATCTGGTTCGACTCCATGGTTATTCCTAAGAGCGTATCCAACAAGACAGGTGCAGAGAAGTTCATCAACTTCATGTTAAGACCTGACATCGCTATCCAGAACGTCGACTATATCGGCTACTCGACACCGATCACTGAAGCGGTGGAAATGCTGCCGGAGGAAATCAGAAACAGCCCGATTGCTTACCCATCAGATGAAGTGCTGGAGAATACAGAAATCTTCAGAGATCCTTCTGATGTGCTGAGTGTCTACGACAGAATCTGGACTGAAATCACATCATCCAACTAAAGAGAATCATCATGACCGGAGGGAAACCTCCGGTTATTTATTTTTGCAGGAACTTCGTGCTTTAAGCTTTGCCGATGAACAGGAAAATCTGTTCCATAATCGGTGCAGACTTCGGATATTCTTTGAGTACCCGGATGAATTGAGTTATACTATTAAATAGGATTCATAAGATATTGAGACAATATTGGTTATTTTGAACGGACAGACGGAGGACGCAATGAAGAAAATCAACTATCCGCTCCTCATCGGCGGAATCATATTTATATTTTTCATGGCCATGGCCATGTTTCCGGAAGCTTTCACAGAGAAAGACCCCATGTATGAAGACACTCACCGCAATATGGAAGTCATGGTGGACGGAGAAATCAGAGAAGTATTCACCATGCATCCCATATGGCCCAGTGAATATAACCTCATGGGCTCGGATGTGGCCGGACGTGACATTCATGCAAGACTGGTGTACGGAACGAGAAACACCCTGAGGCTTGGCTTCTATATTGCGCTTTTCAGGCTTCTTCTGGCTCTGCCTGTGGGTATCCTTGCCGGAATCGGGAAAAAGTTTTTCAATAAGATCATACTCTTCTTCAATACATACTTCTCCGCAGTACCCATACTGATTCTCTCCTTCATGATCTTCAGGATCAATTTTTTCAGAAATCTGCAGATCGAAAGAGCGATTCTTGTCTATGCGGTGATTCTGGCACTTCTTGGATGGTCAAGGGCAGCTGGTGTCATCGAAGACGCTGTGAAGGTGATCATGGAGGAGGATTTCATTGAAGGGCAGATCGCCATCGGGAAAAGCTGGCCGCAGATCGTTCGCCAGAATATCATTCCCCATGTCATGCCCACTGCACTTTCCAGCTTTTTCAAGGAGACGGGTCAGGGGCTTTTTCTGCTGGCTCAGCTTGCGGTCCTAGGCATATTTGTGGGATCCACCAGAGAAGTGAGGACCCTTGCGTTTCGGGCAAGCTATGAGATGAGCATCGAACCTGAATGGGGATCCATGCTCATGAAGCTTACGACGCAGATGGAGAGGTTCACCGACAACTGGTGGCTGGTGGTCTTTCCGGTCATGACCTTCGCTCTTGCCGTTCTTGGATTCAATCTTCTGGGAGAGGGTCTTCGGATCGAATTTGCGAAACGAAATTCACGGTTTGTCAGCAATGTGAGAAAAGCCTACTATATTCTGTCCCCAGGAGTCATCTATCTTGAGACCAGGCATTTCAGAAAATACTGGAAGAATATCCTATTAAGAGCAGGCGCTGTGGCCGCTCTCATTCTCGTCGTGTTTGTACCCCGGTATCAGCCTGTGGGAAATTTCAGCCTGGAGAACGCGAAAAATCATCTCATTACCCTGACAAGTGAAGAGTATGATGGGCGGGTATCGGGCTCTGCCGGAGGATACAAGGCAGGAGAGTATATTACTGAAACCATGGAAGGCTTAGGATTCAAGACAAAATCCTTTCCAATAAAATATGCCTATGAGAATCAGATTCCTGGTGATCCAAGGGAGGCTGTCCTTGAATTCAGTACACCCCTTATCATGAAGGAAGGAAAAATTACACTGAAGGACGATAAAGGAGATGTATCAACCTATACGCTTCATGAGGACTTTTCCATCCTTGAGGTGCCTATGGAGAGAAACCTTCCGGGTGCGAGCGTCGTTATATCAGGTAAAACAGTGCTTGGGAAAGATCTGGAAAACCAGGAAGGAGAAGCAAATCTTATTCCTGTAAACTACACCGGAATCAATGATATTGTATCTGGCAGCATTAACTATCCGGGATTTGCCACAGACAGCGATCACGCAGAATTTCTCATCATTGACGGTCATGAATCAAGAAGCAATGCCCACTCTTCTTTCAGGCTGATAATCCTGCCATTTGATGAGCTTAGGGACAAACTGGAAACGGCGTCCTTTGACGTTACAATAGAATATACTGTACCGGATTACCCGGTTAACGAAGGAAGAATCATCGAAGCGTGGCTTCTGCCAGAAGGAAAGACCATGGAGAATCCGGGGCAGACCCTCATCATTTCTTCTGCCTATGACGGATTATGGCTGCCAGGAGGAAAGAGCTCTGTTGAAGGGACGACACCAGTTGCCACTGCGCTTGAAATCGCACGGGCAATCACTGAAGACGGGATGCGTTATAACAAATCGATCCTTTTCCTCTTCCATGACAGGGAATCCGAACTTCTTGCCGGAAATTTCAGTGAATACTTTATGAGGCACGCCGAGATTTCAGCAAGTGGCGGCTATATGTATCTTGATCTCATGGGCTCTGGGCTGAAAGGGGATAGGACAGTTGATCTTGTATCCTATTTCGGTCAGATGGATAAAGAACAGTCCTTCAGAAGCCTTCTGAAAATGGAAGGAATTCTCAAGGACATGAAAGTGCCTTACACAAGATACCAGGGACTTCTGGCCACTGAGGAGACACTGAAGAGCCTTCCTGTATACAAGACCGCTTCAAGGCAGCTGCTCAGTTTCAGAGCAAATGCTCACCTTGCTGTGGGAATCGGAAAAGCCTACCACAACCGCAAAGGAACTGGAGCTGATACCCTGGAAAACCTGAATGAAAAGAAGCTGCGAAGCATCGGGCAGATGCTGGTGGATATGATCATCACAAAAGAGAACTTCAAGCTGGGTGAGGAGTAGTAAAATGATGCGACCTCAGAATATTTCCTGTACACTCAGTATGAAATATGAAGAATGAAGCATTGAGTAAGAACGAATGAAACTGGAGGATATATGGAAGAGATGGAGACAAAAAAGGGATGAAAGTCTACAGCTGGAAGCTTCTCTGTAATGGATTGATTCTAACGGGCGGATTCATCTTCGGGCTGTTTCGTCTTGATGGATGGTTTGAGGGGATAACACTCCTCATGCTTCTGTATACTGTAGTGCAGTACTTCAGAGCGGCACTGACAAGAGAAGGTTTTGAAAAGTACCAGAGGGAATCAGAGATTCAGAAGGCTAGTGCTCGAGCAAGACTTGGAAGGTTCGCCGTCATGGATGGCATGGCACCATTTGTGCTTCTGGCTCTGGGATTTGTGACTGTGCTGATCCTTCCTGAGAACCTGAAGTGGATGGCTCTGATCTTTCTTTTTGGACTCTTTGTTCTTATGCTCAAAGGTATCGGAGATGGCATTGAGAAGATGGATGAGGAAACGAGACTCGA
>DAMDIS010000058.1:10998-15790 GCA_032100885.1 Proteiniclasticum sp. | reverse complement strand
TCCTGCAATCTTGGTGAGAGCCTCTATGAAAAAAGAGACAGTGTCATAGGGCACCTTGATAAAAGCCACCTGACTGTGCACACCTATCCTGAGTATCATCCGGACAAATCCATAGCAAGCTTCAGAGTCGACATAGAAGTATCCACCTGCGGGAAGATTTCACCGCTGAATGCGCTGGACTATCTTATCGGCAGCTTTGATTCGGATATCATTACCATCGATTATCGCGTAAGAGGATTTACCCGCGGCGAAGATGGACGTAAATTCTTCATCGATCATGACATCAGATCAATACAGGAATACATAGATGCGAAGACACTGGATGCATATGATGCACACGACATCAATGTCTATCAGGCGAACATCTTCCATACAAAAATGCTTATAAAGGAAATCAATCTGCAGAACTATCTTTTCAGAAACGACATCAGAGAGTTCAGTCCGAAAGAAAGACTGGAGATTTCCAATAATCTGAGAAGAGAAATGATAGAAATATTCAGCGGCAGAAATATATACGATTAGAAATCAAAAATCAGACACGGAGGTAATAGAATGGAATTATGGTATACAGAAGACCACAGCAAAGAAGCTAAGTTTTCCATCAAGGTGGAACAGCAGCTTTATTCAGGAAAGAGCGACTTTCAGAGAATCGATGTTTTTCAGAGCAATGAGTTCGGGAAATTCTTCACTCTGGATGGACTAGTCATGATTACAGAAAAAGATGAATTCATCTATCATGATATGATCGTTCACGTTCCTATGGCGACCAATCCGAACATCAGGAAGGTGCTTGTTATTGGTGCCGGTGATGGCGGAACAGTCAGAGAACTGGTTCGATATGACAGTATCGAAAAAATAGATATGGTGGAGATCGACAAACTGGTTGTTGATGTCTGCAGAAAATACTTTCCAAATTCAACCAGCGGACTGGACGATGAACGCGTCAGTCTATATTTTCAGGATGGCCTGAAGTTTGTCAGCGAAAAAGAGAATGAATATGATCTCATTATTGTAGACAGTACTGATCCCATAGGACCTGGAGAAGGTCTATTCACAAGAGAATTCTACAGTAACTGCCATAGAGCGCTTACTAAGGACGGAATCCTTGTGAACCAGCATGAAAGTCCTTTCTATGAGGACTATGCGAAAGCAATGCAGAGAGCACATAAGAGAATTCATGAATTCTTCCCTGTTGCCAAAGTCTATCAGGTTCACATTCCGACTTATGCTTCGGGACACTGGCTGTTCGGATTTGCTTCCAAGTCTTTTGATCCGGTGAGAGATCTTGATGATGAAAAATGGAACGCACTGGGACTTGAAACAGGATATTACAACACAGAAATCCATAAGGCTTCATTTGCACTGCCAAACTATGTCAAAAAACTGCTGGAAGATGCAGTAAAATAAACTGTAAAAGAGTGGTTCTGTAATAACGGAATCACTCTTTTATCCTATATCTGTTCTTCATGGAACATTGTAAAAGTTGACTGGATTAATCCATCTTAAAGAATTATTTGATATGATAGAAGAAAATGTATGGGAGAGATAACGTGAAATATACATTTAACGGCATTAATTTTACTGCAATCGACCGTGATATGAGAAGAATATTTGATGGACTGTACGGCGGAAACCAGCATCTGTCCACAAAACCCCTGGCGGCTTTCGGGTGCGGATCGGTTACCTTGAATAATCATGTGGCCTATACTGTAGGAAAATCCTATGTCCGGGAAGAACTGATCAGGGATCAGAATGAGATGTTCAGAAAATATCTTCTTGGACCAACTACTGCGTTAAGATTCAAACTGGCAGCGATATGGTATTACCGGAAAATCGGGAAAAGAGCGAAGGTCAATATCATTCACAGCTATGTAGGCAGTTCTCTGGGGCTTAGAGCCATGATGATGGACATCAAGAAGAACATCGACAAAGACAACCCGGTCCCTCTAATCGTCGGTTTAAGGCTGTTTAAGGGGTATCGTGACGGACTTTACAATCACTGGGTGACTGTAACCGGATATGCGGACCACTTCAATGTTCTTGTATCCAATAACGGCAGGATGGAGACCATCAATCTCAAGGAACTTTCCGAGAAGAGGATGTTTGTGGCAACTGCTGCAATTACGGTACTGTAAATCCTGTATATAATAAAGCCCTGTGAAATCAGAGATAAGTAAAAGGGATTTTCCTTAGTCGAATCATCATGTCAAATTTAAATTTCATATATAGCCAATGAGAAAGCGAGGACAGACTAAGAATCTGTGCCTCGCTTTATTTTACTGCTTTTCAGCATCGTACAAACTTGCGCTTGAAGCCAAGCCTGCCTTTATTATGCTCTCTTATGATGGTCTCATGGGGATTCAATGTGACGACCTTGTTTTTAAGGTTTCTGTATTCGATTTTGCCTATTTCTTCTGCGATATCCAGAGCTTCTCTGTTCCTGGGAATATAGGAAATCCCGACTGTGTAGAGGAAGCTGTTCATGGCTTTTTTTGTGTTGACTGGCGCATCGGTGATGGCTGATTTCACATGCTCCATCATCCCGGAAATTTTTTCCGGGTCGAATTCCTCATCCTTCCGGTTACCGAGAAGCCAGCAGTAGCAGCTGTAGCCTGCGGACATTTTAAGATCTTCTCCGCTGGCTATCCATCTGTCCGATACTTCCTGTGCGATGTCTGATTCTGATAGAGTCACGGCAACTACAAAATCTGAGATCATATAGAAATAAGCACCATCCATCCATCTTTCAAAATCGGATGCTGTCATTTTCCTGGGCTCTGCAATGACACCGGCAAAATACATGGCATCATAATTTCCGGTAGCGTACAGTTTTTCAGCAAGCTCCTGGTCAAGACCCGTTTTTTTCAGAAGAGGTTTCATGTCCCCGGTGTTTACACCGAAAAGAGGTTCAACCGCACCATTGGACATATATATTTTCTTTGTCCTTTCTTTTCCCAGAGATTCCAGTTCTTTCATTACAGCTTCAAAATCCAATTTATCTACCTCCGTTTCAGCTGTTCTGCTGATTGTGGCTTCGAAGAAAATCGATGATCTCCTGGGCATGTCCTTCGGCTTTCACTTTGCGGTTCTCATAGATGAGTATCCCATTCTCATCTATGATGAAAGTGCTCCTCTGGATGCCGATGGATTTCTTTCCGAAGGTGTTCTTTTCTTTCAGCACATCATAGGTTTCGCATACTTTGCTGTCTTCATCGGAAAGCAGCACAAAGGGAAGATCAAGCTTTTCAACAAACTGATCATGGGACGCAAGGCTGTCTCGTGAAATGCCTAGAATCACAGCATTTTCACCGGAGAGTGTCTCACTGTTGTCTCTGAAGCTTTCCGCTTCGAGGGTGCATCCTGGTGTATTGTCCCGAGGATAGAAATAAAGGATGACTTTTTTGCCCAGATAATCTTTCAGGGAATGGGGTTTCTTATCGGACCCCATGAGCGTAAAATCAGGGGCTTTTTTGTTTAGATTAGTCATTAGAAGACCTCCTGTTTCATATAGTATGAATACTATTCTAGCCTAAAGTTATGAACGAAAAATTAAGCATAATCTAAGCTCGATAGGGTATGATGCTAATGGTTTTGTAATCTTATTCAAATATGGTAAGATAGAAAAGAATTCACGAATAAAGGAGATTTTACAATAATGGAAAATAAAGTACTGGCAACTGTCAACGGCATTGAAATCACAGATGCAATCCTGGACAGCACAATTGCCTCATTGGCACCAGAGAGAAGAGGATATTTTGAATCAGAATACGGCAGAAAGCAGCTGCTTGATCAGCTGGTAAGCGTTGAACTGATTACAGCTTTCGGCACAGAACTGGGTCTGGACAGCGATCCTGTTTATCAGTCACAGGTAGAGCAGGCGCTTAAGGACATCAAGTACAGCTTCACCATGAACAAGATTCTCGGAACAATCACCATTGAAGAAGAGGAAGCACTGAAAGTATACAATGAGCACCCGGAGAGATATCAGGAACAGGAAAGCATCAAAGCAAGCCATATTCTTGTGGATGATGAAAACCTGGCTAAGGAACTGATTTCAAAGATCAGTGCTGACGAGATATCATTTGAAGATGCTGCTAGAGAACATTCAAGCTGTCCTTCAAAAGAACAGGGTGGAGATCTTGGCGAGTTCGGAAGAGGAATGATGGTCAAGGAATTCGAAGATGCCGCTTTCGCCATGGAAGTGGGAGAAATGACAAAGACTCCGGTATCGACACAGTTCGGATACCATGTCATCAAGACTACAGACAAGAAGGGGCAGGAGCCTCGTCCGTTTACTGAAGTCAAGGATGAAGTGATGAACAAGATGCTTCAGGACAAGCAGATGGAATATTACTCAAAGCTCATGACTGAGCTTCAGGAAAAGTTCCCTGTGACCTACAATAAATAATTAAAGCTAAAAAAACAGTCTCCAGAAGAATCGGAGTGATTCTTCTGGAGACTTTATCATTTTCAGCCGGATTATGCCAGAAGCGGCAGAATCTCATCAAAGTTTTCGATATACATGTGGCAGATTTCCAGAATCTCAAGCTTTCTGTTTTCGGAGAATTTATCGTGCACACCGAACACCTTCATGCCGGCTTTCTTTGCGCCGATCATCGCTGCCGGGATATCTTCAAACACCGCGATGTTCTCCGGTGAGATATTCATAAGCTCTGCTGCGAGAAGATAGACATCAGGCTCAATCTTCGTCTTACCGGCCATATCTGTCGTGACGATGACATCGAAGAACTGGGCAATCCCTTTGGAGGATATGGTGTCCTCCAGTAGCTCT
>DAMDIS010000058.1:0-10988 GCA_032100885.1 Proteiniclasticum sp. | reverse complement strand
GTGTTTTGCCATGGTATTCCAGCCGTTTTTGATATCCTCCACTGACTCCATCAGCTTGAACTCTCTTTTGAAATACTCTGCGGTTTCGTGGAAGCTTAAGTGAGATATGCTTCCCATAAGCTCCTCCGGCTTGATCTTGATGCCTTGCTTCAGGATGAAATCTTCATCGATTTTTCTCCAGACCCACATGGAGTCGATCAGCGTACCATCCATATCAAAAATAACACCTTTAATATCTTCAAACATTATATCACTAATCCCCTCAATATATTTACCAGAATGGCATAGAAACTTCCGATGACCCCTCCGGCGATGACATCGGAAGGGTAGTGTACACCCAGATACACCCTGGATATGGCGACAAGCAGTGCCAGAACAAGATATGCAGTGGATGCGACGTGTCCTTCTGTAACCAGAGCCGACGTCACAGCCAGACAGAATGCTGCCGTGGTATGCCCGGATGGAAAAGAGAACTGGTCCACACCGATTTTCAGGCTTTTCAGCTCGATGATGCTCTCAAAAGGTCTTTTTCTTCTGATTCTGTTCTTCAGGATGCCTACAGTGACTGAAGAGAGAATAAGCGCAACGGCTGCATATCTGGCAAAGGCATCGATTCTGCTTATGGGCAGAATGCTGAATGCGAGAATGAATCCTATGGCAAAAATATCGGATCCCAGATAAGTTGCAGCAGTAAAGAAGTAATCGAGATATGTCCTCTTTACTCTCTGATTGATGTATATTACCACGCGTTCGTCCCAGTTTTTGATTTTATCGATCATTTCTCATCATCACCAGCCTAAAAGATATGAGTAATTATAACCTATTTATAGATGCCATAACAACCTGCTCGGTTAGCGGAATGTTATGTTTGTGGAAATTAAAGATATCTTCTACGCATCGGACATAGTTCTCAGAAAATAAAGCTTTCTTGTTAAAAGTCCTGTTAGACTATAAAATGTAAGATAACGAAATGTATTTAAGAAAGCAGGTAGAAAACATGACTCATCTATTGCCCGGTGAAACACTGGAGGATCTTGAGAGAGACGGTCTGAAAATCATACAGAAGGAAAAAGGATTCAGGTTCGGTGTTGATGCCGTCCTCTTGTCCGATTTTGCCAAAGTGAAGAGAAAAGACCATGTTATGGATCTGTGCACTGGAACTGGAATCATTCCGATTCTTCTGTCCGGAAAAACTGAAGCGGAAGAAATCATGGGACTGGAAATCCAGGATGAATTTGTCCATATGGCCAAGAGAAGTGTACTGCTTAATGAGATAGAAGAGCGGGTGAAAATTCTCCATGGGGACCTTAAGGACATGAGGCTTCTGAAAAGTCTCCAAAGATTCAATGTCGTGACGGTGAATCCGCCTTATAAGAAAAAAAACAGCGGAATCATCAACGAGAAGGATGCCCTGACCATTGCCCGTCATGAAGTAAGCCTGGATCTTGAAGACGTCATAAAAGCGGCACATCTGGTGCTTAAGGACAACGGCAGGTTCTATATGATCCATCGGCCCGAAAGACTTGCGGATATCATGACCCTAATGAGAAAATACAAAATCGAACCCAAGAGGATAAGGATGGTCTACCCGAATACCAAGAAGCCCCCCACTATGGTACTTGTTGAAGGCCTTCGTGGGGGCGGAGAGTTCCTCAAGGTAGAGGCACCTCTTTTTGTCTATGATGATGAGGGAAACTATTCAGACGAAATTCGAAGAATTTATGGAGATGATAGAAGATGAGCAAACTATATATGGTGCCGACACCCATCGGGAATCTGAAAGACATTTCCCTCAGGGTACTTGAAGTTTTGAATGAAGTGGACCGCATTGCCTGTGAAGACACCAGAGTTACGGCGAAGCTCCTCAACCGCTATGAAATCCGAAAGCCGCTTGTGAGCTACAGAGAGCATAATGAGATGGAAGCTTCCGTGTTTATTCTGGATAAAATCGAATCCGGAGAAAATATCGCCCTTGTCACCGATGCCGGTATGCCGGGGATTTCCGATCCGGGTGAGGTCATCGTAAGAAAAGCCATCGAGCGCGGAATCGAAGTCAATGTTCTTCCCGGACCATCGGCGCTCATCAATGCTCTGGTTTCATCGGGCCTTCAGACAGGCAGGTTTTCCTTTGTGGGATTTCTGGATAAGGCAAAAAAGAAAAAGAGAGATGAGCTGATGCTTCTTAAAGACCGTGAAGAGACACTCATTTTTTATGAAGCGCCTCATCGGATTCTGGATACCCTATCAGCGGTGAAGGAGATTTTTGGAGACAGAAAGATCTCCTTGTCCCGAGAACTCACCAAGCTGTATGAACAGCATCTGAGAGGGACGGTGAGTGAGGTTCTGGATACCTTCAAGGAGAAAGCGCCTAAAGGAGAATTTGTCCTTGTGGTATCAGGTAAGTCTCAGGATGAGATCAGACAGGAGATTGAGAAAACATATGTGGATATGACCATTAAGGAACATCTTCTGGCAGAAATGGAAGAAGGACTGAGCAAAAAAGAGGCCGTTCAGAAGGTTGCAAAGCTGAGAGGAATCCCGAAGAAGGAAGTCTACAGGGAAAGTCTTGAGATTTGAAACCCAAGGTAAATGAAATGACATAAATGTCCCACTTATGCAGGAAAAATACAAGGAAATGTTTGCGATATGGTATTGAATAACTTATAATAAAGTTAAAGTAAGTATTTAAGAGGGAGTGGATGTATGAGTGCGAAGGAAGATCAGATGATCTACAGTATAGAAGATTCGGTAAAGGTTAAAGCAAAGAGCAGTATTCTGCCTCTGGACGATTTTCCGAAGTATGATCTGTTTTTATCACAGGTCATTGAATTTATAGAAGATCTGTTCAATGACGAATCCTATACCATCAACATCATACAGAACTACATCAAAAGTGATGTCATCACAAAGCCGTTTCAGGGCAAGAAAAAAGGTTACACAAAGCTTCATCTCATCCAGCTGGTATTCATCAGCTATATGAGGCCTGTTCTCAGCACCGATGAGATCAAAAAGGTCTTCAGGCTTGCATTCAACGACATCAACAGCCGTGAGGACGACATCATCTCCTGGGAAACTGCCTATGAGCTGTTTTATGAAATCCAGAAGAGCCAGACAAAATCAGGAACCAATGTCATCATCGACGAGACAAAACTGAGGGATATTGTGGATCAGCTGGAAATCCGGGAAGAAGACAAGGAAAGAATCTTTGTTTTCATCTCCGTACTTGCTCTGGTTGCAAAGGCAAGCTTCATCAAGAACACCGCCAAGGAGCTGATTCAGTGATCCTCTAGTCAATTGCGCCATCTTCCGCATAGTTCACTTAGGGGTGAGCAAAATGGAAGTATTTATTGAAGCTTGTGCAAACATCGGATTTCCCATGGTGATTTCAATCTATCTTCTGACAAGGATTGAGGTGAAGATGGAGAATCTGACACTCAGCATTAATAAACTCAGCAGCGCGCTGGAAAAATCACTGTAACATCGAATGATCCCCGAAAAAAGAGCATAAAGCTCCTTCAAAAGTCCTGAAGAGGACTTTTTTTGCTTTGTGTGAATTTACTGACAGTTTCAATATGGTTTTGGTTTTACAGGAATGTTAAATGATAGATTTAGTGGTATAATCCTTATGATGGAATGCGTATAGACTATTTGGAGTAAACAATGATTGATATAAAGATATCCGTTAGAAATCTCATAGAATTTGTGCACAGATATGGGGATATCGTATCTGGAGGAATGGGTACCAGTCCGTCAAGGCTGGAGGAAGGTACAAAGGCTCATGTCAAAATTCAGAAGGAAAGGCAGAAGGAAGATGTTTCCTATGAAAAGGAGCAGTACTTCAAGTATCAGGTCGCCTTTGAAGATATCCTATTTATTGTTGACGGCCGTGCAGACGGAATCGTCCGCGGCAGATATATAGAGGAGATCAAATCAACCTATGCTCCGCTGGAAGACATCGATGAAGACTACAACAGACTGTACTGGGCTCAGGTGATGTTCTACGGGTTTATGTACATGGAAGAGGAGAACAAGGAAAATATTCTTCTGCTTCTGACCTACTACAATCTCGACACGGAAAACACGAAAACCTTTGAACGCAGCTATTCTTATGATGAACTGAAGACCTTTGTATCGGAAACCATAGAAGAGTATCTGAAATATATAAGAGAAGATGTCAAGTGGAAGAAGGAAAGGAATGAATCACTGAAAGTGCTTCCTTTTCCTTTCATGAGCTACCGGCTGGGTCAGAGAGATCTGGCTGTTGATGTATACAGAACCCTCAGGCAGGGAGGTAAACTCTTTGCCAAGGCGCCTACAGGTATCGGCAAGACCATTTCCACCCTTTTCCCGGCCATAAAGGCCATAGGAGAAGGCTAAGCGGACAGAGTCTTCTATCTTACGGCAAAAGGTACACTGAAGACTGTAGCGGAAGAGAGTGTCGAGATCATCAGAAGAAAGGGAGGAAAAGTGAAATTTCTCACCATCACCAGCAAGGAAAAGATCTGCCTCAATGATGAGGTGAACTGCAATCCCGACAAATGCACCTTTGCTGAGGGCCATTATGACCGGATCAACGCCTGCATTCTGGATATTCTGAGAAATGAGCGAAGCTATTCCAAGGAAATGATCATTGAATATGCAAAAAGGTATCGGGTTTGTCCTTTTGAGCTTTCCCTGGACCTTTCCTACTTCAGCGACCTCATCATCTGCGACTACAATTATGTCTTTGACCCAAAGGTGTATCTCAGAAGATTCTTTATGGATGTCAGAGAAAACTACATCTTTCTTGTGGATGAAGCCCACAACCTTGTGGACAGATCCAGGGACATGTACTCAGCATCCCTGTCAAAAGATATGATCATGGAGGCGAAGAAAGCCGGAGACAGGTTTTCCTATCTCAAAAGGTCCCTCACGAAGCTCAACAAGAAGTTCATCGAAATGCGTAAAACTCTTGAAGAAAAGGGCGGGAAGCACACCTATTTCGGTGTCTCGGATGATCTGATCTTTATGCTGAAGGATTTCCTGTTAAATTTCGAGATCTTTCAGAAGGAAGTACGTGAAGACTTTGAAGGAAGAGACAAGATTCTGGATCTCTTTTTTGCCGTGCACAGCTTCCTCAATATTTCGGAAATCTACAATGATGGATATCTGACCTATGAAGAAACGGGCGGATCCAACGTGATCATCAAGCTCTTCTGCATATACCCCCGGGATATCCTCATTGATGTATTCAAGCGGGCGAAGGCGTCTATTCTCTTTTCTGCAACTCTGGCACCCATGAGCTACTATTTTGATGTTCTGGGTGGAGAAGAAGGAGACTACAGAAAGACCCTGGGTTCACCTTTTCCCAAAGAAAATCTCAAGGTGTATCAGGACAGGGAAATCGATACGCGATTTACGAAAAGAGAAGAGAGTTTTGAAGGAATCAGCGAGAACATTCACGAGATGGCGAGAATGAGGAAAGGAAACTACATCGCATTTTTCCCCTCCTATAAATATATGAGAGATGTTCATACTCTGTTCATGGAAAAGTACGGAAGCGAGTATGAGATTTATATTCAGGAGCCAAGTTTGGGTGAAAAAGAAAGAGACGATGTTCTATCGCTTTTCTATCAGGAAAGGGACAAGAGCTTTATCTCCTTTATGGTTCTTGGTGGAATCTTCTCCGAAGGTATAGACCTTCAGGGTGATGCGCTCATCGGTGCGTCAATCGTTGGTGTGGGCTATCCTCAGGTATCCTATGAGCGGGACCTCATCAAAGAGTATTTTGCGCGGGAAAATCTCGGATTTGAATATTCCTACATCTATCCGGGCATAAATCGGGTGTTGCAGGCAGCGGGAAGAGTCATCCGATCTGAGACAGATCAGGGCCTCGTGCTGCTTATGGATCTTCGATATTCCTGGGCGCAATACAAGAATCTATTACCTCTTGAGTGGCAGCCTCTTTCAGATTGGGAGAGAAGAGGAGACACTTAATTTTGAAAACAGTAAATGTGAATTATTTTTAATATAGCTTAAAATATTGACAGAACTTATGAATTAATTATAACATTAAGAAGGCATTATAATATTTTTGATATGAAAGGAGTAGATTATGTTAAGCAAGAGAATCAAGAAGGTATTATTGCAGACAAGCATTGCTTTAGTCATGAGTTTTTCTGCACTGGTTGTACCGGTTATGGTAAACCATACCATTGTAGAAGCTGCAGTAATCAATACTCAAACGGGCAGTGTTACAGTCTCTGCGTTTTCATTATGGGCATACAGCTCACCGAACTGGAATGCAAAGACCAGAACTTATAATAAAGGTACAGTACTCCAGGTAACAGAAAAGCACTCAGTTGACGGGAGAGAGATGTATAAACTGTCCAATGGACTTTATATCAGTGCCAATCCGGCATATGTATCCTTCTCTTCTTCATCAGCAGCACCAGCACCCACTACTCCTTCAGCACCAAGTGCTGCTGATACAAGACAGACAACAGCAAATCTGAATTTAAGAACTTCAGCAAGCCTGTCTGCAGGTATCCTTTTAACCATACCAAAGGGCACCACACTGACTGTACAGAGCGTCAGCGGTTCATGGGCGAAAGTCAGCTACAGCGGAAAGACAGGGTTTGTATCCACAAACTTCCTGAGAACCGTGACAGCTCCGACAGCGCCAGCTCCGACACCTACAACGCCTCCGGCAACGACAGTGCCTACAGGTACAGATACAAGAAAGACTACAGCAAATCTGAATCTGAGATCCGGTGCAAGCACAGGAGCTTCGATTCTTCTGACCATACCAAAGGGGACTACACTGACAGTGCAGAGTCAGAGCGGAAGCTGGGCTAAGGTCTCCTATAACGGCAGGACGGGTTATGTTTCAACGAGTTATCTGCAGACAGTAGCAGCTCCGGCACCGGCGCCTGCACCTACACCAGCTCCGGTTCCAGGTACGAGCACAGACATCAGAGAAACAACAGAGAATCTGAATATGAGAAGTACGGCAAGTACAAGCGGAAAAATTCTGCTGACCATACCTAAAGGCAGCAAAGTCACAGTCGTGAGCGAGAGCAACGGATGGGCAAAGGTCGTCTATAACGGCAAAACAGGATACTCATCCACTTCATATCTGAAGAAGATTGCAGTTCCTGCTCCGACACCGACACCAACTCCGACACCGACCCCAACGCCAACTCCGACGCCAACACCTACACCTACGCCAACGCCGGAACCAACGCCAACTCCAGAACCAGTTCCTACACCAACACCTGAACCGGTTCCTACTCCAACACCGGTTCCAGATCCTACTCCTGCACCAGTACCGGAAGTGCCTGCAGAAAACAAGATGATGATCGTTACAGGAAATCTCAATATGAGATCGGCACCTGACGGCACTTCAAGTATTCTTACTGTTCTTCCTAAAGGAACTGTTGTCAAAGTGGAATCTCTTACCGGAAAATGGGCAAAGATCACACATAATGGCGTAACAGGCTATGCCTCCACAAACTATATGAGTCCGTATGATGCACCTGTGGTGGAAACACCAGTGGCTGATGTACGTATGACCACCTATAATCTCAACCTGAGAAGCGGTGCAGGCACAAGCTTCGGAATACTCCTGACCATTCCTAAGGGGACAAAGCTGACTGTTCTTAAACTTGAAGGCAGCTGGGCACAAGTGAGCTACGGCGGAAAGACAGGTTTCGTTTCAGTGGATTACCTCACAAAGGTGACCGATACGACGACACCGCCTCCTACAGAAACTCCTGCCACAGACGCAGTGATGAAAATCGAAGGTCCTGCAGGTACACTTCAGTATGCTGATGTTCCTGTTGTAGGATATGTTCTGACTAACGGCACTGTCAAGAGTGTTGAAGTCATGATCAACGGGATTCTCATCGGCAATGCGGAAATCAATGTGAAGCGTGATGATCTCAAAGCCTCTCATCCGACGTATACCAATTCAGGCAACAGCGGATTCAGACTGGTTGTGGGCAAGGACCGTTTCTATAATGGACACAATACCGTAAAGACCACTGCAAAGCTTGCAGACGGATCTACAGTATCAGCTTCCGCTACATTCACCTATACAAGACCTACCTTTGAATCTCAGGGTGTACTGGATAAGATGGATGTGGTGAACTACAAGAATGAAGACATTCTGATATCCGGATTTGCAAAGATTGCAACTGGAGTGAAAAGCGTTCGTGTATCCATGAACGGAAGAGCTCTTGGCAGCGCAGTCTACGGCAAACCAAGAACAGATGACGGAAATCTCAATACAGGTTATGAGTATCTCATAAAGAGAAACAATCTCTTCCCAGGTCAGAACACCATTAATGTTGAAATCACAGGCAACGGCGGAGAAAAGCTCATCTACAACAAAGTGATCAACGTGGAGAAAATCCCGACCATCATCATTGATGCCGGACACGGCGGAAAAGACAGTGGAGCAAGAGGACTGCTTAACGGATCATATGTATATGAGAAGAGATATGTGCTTGAATATGCTCTAGCCCTTGATGATGCACTTAAAGCGGCAGGCTTCAATACGATCCTGACAAGAAACAATGATACTTTCGTTGAACTTTCTGATCGTGCGAAGATCGGAAATCAGGCCTATGCGGATCTGTTCTTCAGTATCCACCATGACTACAGTCCTGATCCGGCCTCACAAGGCGCATTCGTCATCTACCCATCCTACAAGGTGGCCAGTGTCTCTGAATCATCCATCAGGGAAAGCATCGATGTTTCCGGATATGTGAAGCAGTCATTTGTTTCCATGGGCTTCAAGAACAGACGCGACGGAACAGACCAGAGCATCTCAGGTCATACCCTTGCAGTGCTCAGACAGACTGAAATGCGATCCATCCTTGTGGAAATCGGATATATGTCCAATGCCCAGGATCTGACAAAAATCGTTGACCCTGTATTCCAGAAGGCTATGGCAAAATCCATGGCTGACCGGATCAGAGCATATTTCGGTATGTAATCAGAAAGCTTTTTAATCCCCGTATTTTACGGGGATTTTTTTCATGCTAAAAAAGTTACATTTTTTCTCCATTTTCTTTTCTTTCTCATAGTACAATGGATAAGAAAGAACAGACAAGATCAGGGAACAGACATGGGGGGAAGGGCAATGTACGACCTAAGCAAGATCGTTCAGGGAAAATCACTGACGGAAACAGAAGAGAAAGTAATCACGTATATACTGAGCAACATGGATACAGTGCTTGAGAAAGGCGTCAGGCAGATCGCCAGAGAGAACTTCACGTCGCCCGCATCAATCATGAGACTCTCAAAGAAACTCGGTTACTCGGGCTTCATCGACATGTACTACCAGCTTCTTCCTCTGGTGCAGGACAGCGAGAAGGAATCCATAACAGATGAAAGTCTTAAAGGCTACAATCCTCTTGAGGAAATTCTGAAGGTCAATGACGAGCGGGATATGACATCCTTCATCGAGCTTCTGAAAAGCTCGAAGTCAAAATATGTCTTCATCTATGCCACAGGCTTTTCCGCCATCATCGGTGAATACTTCTACAAAAAGTTCCTGGTTTGCGGTCAGCGGGTGATCTTTGCCACAGGAACGGACTCCATTGCCATCCTTGAAAGCAATATCGATTCCATCGGTATGCTGCTTACGGTGTCTAAATCAGGAGAAACCCAGCAGGTCATCGAAAAGATGAACTACTGCAAGGATAAGGGCATCCCTGTTGTGACATTTACAAATGAGATGGATAACCGCGCCGCCGAGCTTGCGGATGTCACCTTAAGGGTAACCGATACAGAGAAGCTTGATGACCGCAATATGTCTCCGAATTTCTTTTTCTCGGAGATTCTCATGCTTTTTGAGTACCTCATGAGAAATTACTGCGGAGAAACAAGATGAGATACGAAACACGTTCCGTTTGTGCGGGACGTGTTTCATTTTGCCCTGAAATCCTTTACCCATGGCGCTTCATCCGATACACTGAAGTCAATCAATGAAGGAGGTCATAACTGATGAAAGAAAAACTGATGAATGGAATGCAGCGCTTCGCAAAAGCCATGTTCATTCCGGTACTGATCCTGCCCATTGCGGGTATTCTCATCGCCATAGGAAATCTGTTTACCAATGCCAAGCTCCTGGAAGCGGTACCTTTTTTAGACAACCCCATTACAACTGGGTTTGGAACCATTTTATCCGGTTCCCTGGTTTCGATCCTGACCAATCTCGGACTTATTTTTGCTGTAGGTATCGCAGTGGGTCTTGCCAATAAAAAGAAAGCGGAAGCGGGGTTTACTGCTCTTCTTGGTTTTCTGGTGTTCATCAACGCCATGAACAAATTCATGGCACTGACGGAAACACTTTTTGTGGGCGACTCACTTAGAGGAACAGGACAGACCATGGTCATGGGTGTCCAGATCCTGGATATGGGCGTATTCCTTGGAATCATCCTTGGTATCGTCACGGCAATTGTCCACAACCGATTCATCGACAAGGAATTCAACAATGCTTTCCAGATCTATGGTGGAGCAAGATTCGTATTCATCGTGCTCATCCCTGTGGTGGTCCTTCTTGCCATCGGATTCAGTTATGTCTGGCCTTTCTTCCAGAATGGAATCAACAGTCTGGGAACACTGATCAATCAGAGCGGAAACTTCGGCCTCTTCCTCTACGGAATGCTCGAGAGACTGCTTATCCCGACTGGTCTTCATCACCTGGTCTACACACCGTTTCTTTATTCCTCCCTGGGAGGCGTACAGGAAGTGGGCGGAGTCCTTCTTGAAGGCTCAAGAAACATCTACTTTGCAGAAATTGCGGACAACTCTGTCAGAGTGCTTTCGCAGAGTGTCATCTGGGATGCCAGAGGAATTTCCAAGATGTTCGGACTCATCGGTGCATGTGTAGCCATGTATCAGATGGCAAAGCCCGAAAACAAGGCGAAAGCCAAAGCGATTCTCATTCCCGCAGCGGTTACTTCCTTTGTCGCCGGCGTGACGGAACCCATCGAGTT